>NZ_BSBO01000028.1:0-62299 GCF_027924685.1 Sellimonas catena | reverse complement strand
TTTGATGACGAGGCTGGCGTAGAAGGTTTTTATATCTTCTAACTCAGTGTCGTCCTATCTGCATGCCCGCCTTTGTGCGGGCTATTTTCATTCAATAAATCGTCAAAAATCGAACTTTCCTATAAAGAGATAAAAAGCGGGCCTCCGGCAGCTCACCGACTGCCGGGGGCCCGCTTTGGCAATACGCTATGTTTCTCTTTTATCTTTCAAATGTATACTGAATTCCGGCAACTCGTTTCCCGCCAATCAGCACTTCTTTTTCCCGCCCCGGTGTTCCGCCTTTTGCCTCATAAAATTTCCGGTTTGGATTTTCTTTCACGCACCAGAGGGATAGCTTTCTTTTCGGTCCCAATATTTGAAACACATATTCCAGCATCTGTGTTCCATAACCTTTTCCCCGATACTTTTCATCGAAGTATAAGGTATCGATCTCCGCATATTCCTCATCGATCACACGGCAGGAAGCAAATCCAGCGATGTTTCCGCTGATCTCATACACATACAGATCTTCTTCTCCCTTTTCCAGCTTTCTTTCCCATTCCTGTCGCTGCTCGTCATAATTTCGTTTCTCAAGTACTTCTTCCGGCATGATTTCCCTGTAGACCTGTTTCCATGCATCTACATGAATTCCGACAACCGCCGCAAGATCCTCGGTCACGCCTCTCCGGATCATTCTGTCTCCTCCTTTATTTCTTGCAGATCCATCTTTCAAATGGATTTCTGTCATCTTTTGCGATCCGGACTGTTCCTTTCCTGATCCCGGCTTCAATCCGGTGTGCCAGCCAGCCGTCTCCGATTCCCGGCTCATATTCTCCCAGAACATTCCCAATAACCTCTGCTTCTTTTTGCGGTTTTTCCGACAAGGTGTTTTCGATCATAAAATCATAAAAGGATTCCTGGACGCTCATCGGCTTTCCATTGACAGAGGCTCTGAGTACTGCATTCTCCTTCATAAGCCGCTCCCAGTGCATTGCCCCGATCTCGATTTCCCATTCATTTAATGGTTTTTCATACGCAAGGAGCGATGGAAATTCCTCATGCACAATCTCTCCCATCGTAGATACCTCATATGGCATGTTGGTATCCTGACGGAACAGGACGTCCGGCAGTTTCACTGCCGAAATCTGGTCGGTCAAATCGTTTAACAGGTGGCAGGTATAATAATAGCCGCACACTTCATAAGGTGCTTTGCCGTACCAGATACGGATTGTTTTCCCCTCTGCCGCAAGCGTTCTCAATCTCTCCGACATCACACTGTATCTGTTGACTCGTTCTTTATATTCTTTCCACACACGCTCTCCCGCTTTTGTCCCGTCACGGAACAGGGTTTCCAGCGCATTGCTTCTTTTGCTTTCATTATCCAGATTCCGGATCTCTCCAACGTCCAGTCCCAGATCCAGACAGATAATCTCGTCCGCCCGGTTTCGCAGCCGGGACATTTTCAATGAAGCCGCCTCACTTGCACCAAATACTACTTCTACCATATATTTCTCCCTCAAAAAATTATCAACTAAAGTACTGTATCAATCACACGTTTTGCGTTGCCGTACCAGATCTTTTCCCGTTGTCGCTGGGTAAATCCGGCCTTTCCGAGCGCATCGTAAAGAAGGGGCATCGCACCGATGTCTTCGATCTCCATCTTCTCTGCTCCGCCAAAGCCGTCAAAATCCGTTCCAATGGCGATAACTTCTTCTCCGCCTTTCTGGTACATGTGCCGGACATGGCTTACCATCTCTTCGATCAGGCAGGAACCGCTTTTCCCAAGAAACTCCTGATAAAAATTCAGGCCGGCAATCCCTCCTTTTTCGGCAAGCGCCCGGATCTGTTCATCCGAAAGATTTCTCGGATGATTCCGAAGCGCCCGCGCATTGGAATGAGACGCCACCGGAGGGGTTTTGCTGTGAGAAACCACATCCCAGAAGCCGCCCTCTGACAGATGGGAGACGTCGATAATCATCCCGATCCGGTTCATTTCCTCAACCACGGAAAAGCCAAACGGCTTCAATCCCTGTTCCATCACCTGCGCCTCCTGGCTGTTCGGATAGCCGATACAGTTTTCATAATTCCACGTCAATGTGATCAGGCGGATTCCCATATCATAAAGTCCCTGCACCCGTTCCAGCTCTCCATGGATCACTCCACCCTCTTCCAGTGTCAGAAACGCGGAGATCTTTCCATCCTTTCTGTTCCGGTCAAGGTCGTTTCCATTTCCTGCGAAAGCAATCTCATCCGGATAGATCCAGATCTGCTTTTTCAGATACGTGGCCATCCTTCTGACATATTCATATGCCTGTTCGTGCTTCGATTTTCCAAGAAATTCCTCCAGCGTCACAAAGCAGGCAAAAAACTGGGCCATGGATCCTCCCCGCTTCATTTTTTCTATATCTACTTTCAGATGGTTCTTTTTCAGATCCTGATCCGGCATATTTTCGGACAATAATTCATATACCGTATCACAGTGCATGTCAATCAGATTCATAAGAAACGACTCCTTTTCATAAACTGATACCATTATAATCTAATATAAGCAGAAAGGAAATCAGATATGAAACAGAATTCCCCTTCCATCGGTATCGTTGTGTGCGCCAGAGAACACGGGCGCATGTTTACCAGTCTTCCATACATACAGGCAGCCGCAGATCACGGCGGACTTCCTTTTCTGATTCCTTTTTACGAAGACATGGAACTCTCCTATTTTCGGGCGTGTCTGAAAAAATACGACGGTTTTCTGTTCTGCGGCGGCGCCGATATCAATCCCCTACTGTTCGGTCAGGTACCGTCCCCGGAACTTGGAACAACCGATTATGACTTTGACCGGTTCCAGCTTGACTTTCTTACCTTTCTTCTGAAGGACTCTGAAAAGCCGGTCCTCGGTATCTGCAAGGGAATGCAGCTTCTGACTCTTGCCTGCGGCGGCACCATTTACCAGGATCTGTCCGAGCAGCCGGATTTCTTTAACCACAGCCCCGCTGCCGCTTTCCGGCATGATCCTGTCCATCTCGTCCGCACACTGGAAGATACAATGCTGTCCGACCTGATCGGAAAGCAGGCCAAAGTCAACAGCTTCCACCATCAGGCAGTCAAAGATCCGGGAGAAGTTCTCCGAATCTGTGCCCTCGCACCGGACGGACTGATTGAAGCGGTGGAAGGAATCAGGCATCCTTTCCTGCTTGGCATCCAGTGGCATCCGGAATGTATGTATCTGACCTCCCGGAAAATGAGCCGGATCTTCTCCGCCTTCATCGAAGCCTGCCGAAACTGACTGCTCTTTTTTACTTTTCAAACGGAAAACGGATGCCCCATGCGTTTCGCATGCTGTCCATCAGCTGCATCATGTAGATCGACTCACTGTGAGGCATCTGCGGGCATTCCGTTTTTCCCGCACGTACAGCTTCCATAGCTGCCCGTACTTCGTACTCAAATCCGGTAATCTGCTCCGGCGTTTCCATCTCCCGGATCAGTTTTCTGCTGTTGTCAAAAACCTGAATCCTGTCCACATCATTGATATTCCATGCAATCAGATATCCTTTGTCGCCGTAGACGATTCCTGCCTGCTCTGTTCCGCCTAACATGCTGCTGTGCATCGATGCCATACATCCGTCTTCAAAAATAAATGTGGCTGCATTCTGCGCGTCAACTCCGGTCTCCAGCTTGACACAGGACGTATCCATGGACTTGATTTTGGCATCGGTAATCATCCGGATAAAAGTCAGCGGATAAATACCCACATCCAGAAGCGCCCCTCCGGCAAGCTCCGGATTGCGAAGCCGTTCTACATTTTTGATATCATAGCCGAGATTTGCCGTAATCATATGGACCTTCCCGATCTCTCCGGAACGGATCACCTCGTCAATCATGGCTCTGGATGGAAGGAAACGTGTCCACATTGCCTCACCCGCAAAGATCCCTTTTTCCTCGGAAATCCGGAAAATCTCCTCCGCCTGTGCGGCGTTTGCCGTAAATGCCTTCTCACAGAGCACCGGTTTTCCGGCTTCCAGCGCCATCTTCATATACTGATAATGATGGGAATGCGGAGTCGCCACATAGACAAGTTCCACCTCCGGATCTGCAAACAGTTCCTCATAAGAACCGTACGCCTTTTCTATCTGATTCTTTTCGGCAAATGCCTGTGCCTTTGCAAGGTCACGGGATGCCACTGCATATGCTGTTGCGTCCTCCATCTCATTTAATGTCTTCGCCATAGTGACGGCAATTCCGCCCGCTCCGATAATTCCTACCTTCATCTTTGTCCTCCTTTTCTGATCTGCATGTTGATTTAGATGTTATACGATTACAATCTCCTTACTTCCTCCACTCTGTCCTTATTGTATCAAATTTCCCGCTGTAAGACAAAACTAACGCCTGAAAGAGAATTCTGTTTTTCCGGGTGACAATCCTTCGGTTTTCCTGTACAATAGGGAAAGACTGTATCATAAGGAGTTTGAGTGATGAGTATTTTAAATGTAGAACATCTGTCACACGGTTTTGGAGACCGTGCGATCTTTTCGGATGTTTCCTTCCGCCTGCTCCGCGGTGAACACATCGGACTGGTAGGCGCAAACGGGGAAGGAAAGTCCACGTTTTTTAATATGATTACCGGCCATCTGACACCGGATGAAGGGAAAATCGAATGGTCCAAAAATGTCCGTGTCGGCTATCTGGATCAGCACACGGTCCTGGAAAAAGGGATGACCATCCGGGACGTACTGAAATCCGCCTTTTTCTGGCTCTTTGAACTGGAAGAAAAGATGAATCAGATCTGTGATTCTCTGGGAGATGCTTCGGAAGATGAAATGACTGCCATGATGGAAGAGCTCGGAACCATTCAGGACACCCTGACCATGCACGATTTCTATACCATTGACAGTAAGGTGGAGGAAGTGGCAAGAGCCCTCGGTCTTCTGGACATCGGCCTGGACCGGGATGTCACCGATTTAAGCGGTGGACAGCGTACTAAAATCCTTCTTGGAAAACTGCTTCTGGAAAAGCCGGACATCCTTCTTCTGGACGAGCCGACCAACTATCTGGATGAAGAGCATATTGCCTGGCTGAAGCGCTATCTTCAGGAATATGAAAGTGCTTTTATCCTGATCTCCCATGATATTCCATTCTTAAATGACGTTGTCAACATCATTTACCACATGGAAAATCAGAAACTCGACCGCTATGTAGGCGACTATACGCATTTTGAGGAAGTTTACGCTGTCAAGAAAGCACAGCTGGAGGCGGCCTACCGCCGACAGCAGCAGGAAATCAGCGAGCTGAAAGATTTCGTGGCACGGAATAAAGCCCGGGTCTCCACACGGAACATGGCCATGTCCCGTCAGAAAAAGCTGGACAAGATGGAGAAAATCGAACTTGCAGCGGAACGTCCGAAACCGGAATTCCACTTCCGCTACGGGCGGACACCGGGCCGGATTCTCTTTGAGACAAAGGATCTGGTGATCGGATACAACGAGCCTCTCTCCAAGCCTCTTTCCATCTCCATGGAACGCGGCCAGAAGATTGCGCTCACCGGAGCAAACGGAATCGGGAAAACAACGCTTTTAAAGAGCATCCTCGGGCTGATTCCATCGCTGAGCGGAAGCTGTGAGCTGGGAGAAAATCTCCAGATCGGATATTTCGAGCAGGAAGTCAAAGGCGAAAACACCGCCACCTGCATCGATGAAATCTGGGATGAATTTCCATCCTTCAACCAGTACGAAGTGCGGTCTGCCCTTGCAAAATGCGGCCTGACTACCAAGCATATCGAAAGCCAGATCCGGGTATTAAGCGGAGGCGAGCAGGCGAAAGTCCGGTTATGTAAACTTGTAAACCGTGACACGAATATCCTGCTTCTGGACGAGCCGACCAACCATCTGGATGTGGATGCCAAGGAAGCACTGAAAAAAGCACTTCTGGAATACCGTGGAAGTCTCCTTCTGATCTGCCACGAACCGGAGTTCTACCGGGATGTGGTATCCGAAGTGTGGGACTGCACAAAGTGGACAACCAAAATCATCTAATCTGTAAAACCGAAACAGACGCAAAAGATCCCCACAGGAATCCGG
This sequence comes from Sellimonas catena, assembly GCF_027924685.1. Lineage (NCBI taxonomy): Bacteria > Bacillati > Bacillota > Clostridia > Lachnospirales > Lachnospiraceae > Sellimonas > Sellimonas catena. The sequence continues at coordinate 56,249 of NZ_BSBO01000028.1, read as the reverse complement.
GCCTTACGGCCGCCCCTTGATTCCTGCAGGGATCTCTTTTTTTGAAACATTTTCTGCTCTATCTATTCCCGGTCTACAATCCGTAAAATATGGATCGCCAGAAATCCGATTTCTTCCCGTTTCACTTCCGTCTTCAGTTCTTTTTCCATCCAGGCACAGATCTTCACTGCCGCCTCAAACTCTTTCGGATATTTCAGCTGTACGAATTCATTTAAGTCCGCTTTCACCTGCTCGCCTTTGCGTGTCCGTACAAGCATGTAGTAAATATGGCTCATCATACGGTTATACGCAAGAGAATCCGGTTCCACATCAATCTGAAACTGCTCTTCAATCATCCTGATTCCTTCATTGATGATCCGGGTATTATCCAGTGTCTCGGAAACCTTCTCATCCGTACGGGCCGAATGAATATGCAGAGAGATAAATCCGACCTCATCATCAGAGATCTCGGAACCAGTCATCTCACGGATGATTTCCCGCCCTTTCAGGGCAACCTCGTACTCTTTTTCAAACAGTACCTTGATGTCCGGCGTAAACGGATTTGGTATCTGCCTCTTCTCTTCCGCCCGCTTTGCCGCAAGCGCGATATGGTCTGCCAGAGGGAGCAGAGAGTCATGACTGACATGCTCAAATACCTTCTCCGCTTCCTCCAGAATTCGTCCGGTGGCCTCAATATATACCGGCTTGATGCCGTTGACCACTTTCAATGCGGAGACCTGCTTCTTCTTCGTCACCAGCGTGTAAATCTTGGCGTTTTTGATCATTTTCATCTCTTCGCCCGGATGTTTCCCGAAGCCGATCCCGTTTCCGAGCAGAATGATCTCCCGCTTCTTCTCACGGTCCAGGGCAAGAATGGCATTGTTATTCAATACTTTGATAATTCGATACATCTGACATAAGCTCCTTTACAATCAGCAGCTCACGATCTCCGCAATATCCTCCTGTGCATTTACATGCCCGGATGCCTTCATTACAATTTCTTCCTCTTCTGTCAGTCCGGTAAATACTGCAATGCAGGCTTCGGATTTCGCATGCTCTTTTATATATTGTATATCAAAAGCCATCAGTTTGTCTCCCTTTTTTACGAAATCTCCGTTATTTACAAACATCTCGAAGCCTTTTCCTTCCAGTTTTACCGTATCTACACCGATATGAAGCAGATATTCTACGCCGTCCTCTGTTGTCAGGCCGATCGCATGATTGGTCGGGAATACGAAGCTGACTGTACTGTCTTCCGGTGCATAGACAACTCCTTCTTCCGGCATGACCATATAGCCGTCTCCCATCATCTTTCCTGCAAACGCTTCGTCAGGAGTATCTGTGATCGGATGCGCCTCCCCTGTAAACGGTGAGCAAAGCACCTTTTTCGTTGTCTTTTCTACTGTATTTTTCGTTTCTTCTTTCTTTTCTTCTTCCGGTTCCGGAGCTGTCTCCTGTGCGATGTACTCTTCATCCGGAGCATTCACAAGGTAGTCTTCCAGATTGGATTTTACAACGGTGACAGACGGTCCGTAGATAATCTGGATTCCCTGTCCCTTCTTCACAATTCCGGACGGACCGGTCTGTTTCAGAATCTGATCATTTACCAGTTCCGGTTTCACAACCGTGCAGCGCAATCTTGTTGCACAGCAGTCCACATCGGAAATATTTTTCTTTCCTCCAAGTCCCTGAGTGATAAGAATACTTCTCTCATCTCCTCCTGACACAGAACCATTCTGATCCTTTGCACCCTGTTTTGCCTTGTAATCCGCTTTCGTATACAGTTTGGTCTCAGCATCGTCATCCTCACGCCCCGGTGTCTTCAAATTGAATTTCTGGATCAGGAATCGGAAAATCACATAGTAAAGGATAAAGTAAATAATGCCTACCGGGATGATCCGCATCCAGTTTGTCTTGTCGTTGCCCTGTAAAATACCGAAGATGAACAGGTCGATAAATCCTCCGGAGAACGTCAGTCCCACAGCAATATTCAGGATGTGCGCAATCATATATGCCGCACCTGCCAGAATCACCTGAACTACAAAAAGCAGTGGAGCCACAAACAGGAAGGAAAATTCCAGAGGCTCTGTGATACCTGTCAGCATACAGGTCAGTGCTGCGGAAAGCAAAAGACCGCCGGCCTGTTTTTTCTTCTCCTTCTTTGCACAATGGTACATCGCAAGGGCTGCTCCCGGAAGTCCGAAGATCATGAAAATGAATTCTCCGGAGAAATATCTCGTCGCGTCTGCACTGAAGTGCACGGTACTCGGATCAGCAAGCTGTGCGAAGAATATATTCTGTCCGCCCTGTACAAGCTGTCCTGCCACTTCCATCGTTCCACCCACCGCGGTCTGCCAGAACGGAAGATAAAACACATGGTGCAGTCCAAACGGGATCAGTGCACGTTTGATAATACCAAAAATCAAAGTACCAACATAACCGGTTCCTGTTACCAGTCCTCCGAGTGCGTAAATTCCATTCTGTACGAACGGCCATACGAAGAACAGAAGAATACCGACACCCACATAAACGATAGTGGAAATAATCGGCACAAATCTGGAACCACCGAAGAATGACAGCGCATTCGGAAGCACGATCTTATGGAATCTGTTGTGAAGCGCCGCCACACCAAGTCCTACAATGATACCTCCAAACACACCCATCTGCAATGTCTGAATACCAAGGACACTTGCCACGGTACCGCTGAGCACATCGGAAGCAACCGTGCCGTCCGCCAGGATGGTCCCGTCAATCTGAAGCATTGCATTAATGGTAACATTCATAACAAGAAACGCAATCATCGCAGAAAGCGCTGCTACTTCCTTTTCCTTCTTTGCCATACCGATTGCCACACCTACGGCAAAGATAATCGGCAGGTTGTCAAAGATCGCATTTCCCGCTTTTGTCATAATCGTGAATAATGCGTTCAGAACTGTTCCTTCTCCAAGGATTCCCGCCAGGTGATATGTCTCGATCGTCGTCGCATTCGTCAGCGAGCTTCCGATTCCAAGCAGCAGGCCGGCAACCGGAAGAATGGCGATCGGAAGCATGAAGCTTCGTCCAATCCTCTGAAGAACACCAAAAATTTTGTCTTTCATAGTTTCTCTCCTCTCTTTGATCTGACAGCAGTATTTTCTGAAAACAAAAAAGCATGAACTTCTCCCATCATACACTCCGGCTACTGTGCGGAATGTGTAAGGATAGTTCATGCCTGAAATTCAGTAACACGCTATCATATGCTGTTTTCTACTGTCAGTATATACTATGATTTAAGGCTGTGTCAATCATTTTCTAAAAATTCTATAAACTTTCCCTCGCTGTTCGTCCCTCCTACTGTGTTCTGATATGTGCAAGAAGCTCTTCTGTCAGCTGAATCGTGTCTTCCACTTCTTCACCCAGGCTCTGAAGCTTTGTCTGCACCAGATAATCTGTAATCGGATTGTCAAATGCGAAATCCGCAAAGGTAAGAAATCCGCTGATTTCAGTCTGAAGTTTCGGTGATACTTCTACTTTCCGCAATGCTTTCTGAAAATCTGTCAGCCTGATTCTCGCCTGCTCGATCATTCCTTCTACCTCATTGATTCGGGAATGTTTCATATAGGTACTGATCATGCTTCCCCCAAAAATGTCCAGAATTCCCCATTTTTTTGCACTGTTTAACTTTTCTCTGACTGTATACAGGCTTTCAAGCGCCTGTACTCCTGCTTCTTCTGCACACTTCAGATCCTCTCTCATCATTACTGCTTCCATCTCATTTTCCTCTCCTTCTGAATTTCATACCAAATAAAAAAGACTCCTATCATGACATCTGCCACAATAAAAGTCTTGCTATCTCATTTGCTACGGGTACCTCTCGATACCGGCTGACGATTACAAATCGACCTTCCGAAGAAGGTTTAAGCTACTCCCTTTCCATTGCTTGGAACGAATATAACACATTCAAATTTACTTGTCAATCCGATTTTACAAGATTTCGTATTCCGCTTCTTTTCTCGGCGCAGTTCTTCTGTAGGTTACCGCCGGATATCCGATCAGCATGCAGACTGCCACCGGCCTTCCCTCTTTGTCCAGAAAGTTTCTTACCTTTTCAGAGCACATCGTTGCCGCCTTCAGATAGCCATTATACAGCACGCCAAGGCCAAGCGCCTGAGCCATCATTTCGATATTCTGGGCTGCAAGTCCTGCGTCATCCAGGCGTTCTCCCATAATGTAAAGTACCGCCGGTGCGTTCCGGAAGAGAAATTCCTCCTTCGGATCCCGTGTTCTCCCTTTATAAAAGCTGTAAAGCAGCGCTGTCACCGGACTCTTTTCCCCTTTGTGCAGTTCCAGCTCCTCACCGATTCCTTCAAAGACCATCTCTTTGAATTCATCCAGCCTGTCCTGTACAATCACGAATTTCATTTTACGTTCATTCTTTGCCGTTGCCGTATGTGCCGCCACATCCAGAATCTTCCGGATTTTCTCTATTTCCACCGGCTGTTCTTTATAATTCCGGACACTTCTTCTGAATTTCACTGCATTTGCATATACTTCCGGATCCAGCTGGAAACGCTCTTTTTCATACGGAATCATCTCATCACTTTCATATTCCGTAATCTTCACCGCATCCATCGGACAGATCGCGGCGCAGTGTCCGCAAAGAATACATTCCCGTTTTACTGCCGCCTTTCCGTCTTCCAGCTTCAGGGCATGTCCTACACAGTCCTGAACACATTTTCCACATCCAATACATTTTTCTTCCTCAATCTTTACCATGCTTATTCTCCTTTATCTCATTTCCGGGCGAATCCTCATCTTTTCTGTCCAGCCAGACAGTAATTGCAGACGAAAGTGCGGACACAACCAGAATTCCCGCCGCCTCCGCACGGACGCTGTCCATAAACAGGTCTGCTCCCGCCAGCGTCATCATCTCAAACAGCATATCCAACACATACCACAGAAAGAATCTTCCGGATTTTCGGATCCATCCAAGGCTCATCATCGCTTTTGGAAGTGCTTTTGCCAGAATCTCCAAAGGTGCATCTGCTACAGCTGCCACCAGAAAAAACAGAAAAACACTTTTCATAGAGTCATAGTGGAATCCGAATAGCTTTATAATAAAACCGCCGATCACGGCTTCCAGAAAAACGACCGGAAGCGCCACTGCCAGAAACAATGCCGCTCCGATCAAAATCGATACAATTTTTGACTTTTTCATAGGATTTCGTATTTCTCAGTTTCCCTCTCTGCTTAATTAGATGCACAGTTTGCCGCGTCAATCGCAAGCACCAGCATCAGTGCCATAATTTCATCTGCAGAATCTGCAATGTCAATCACATAAGTATCTCCCCAGTGGAAAATCTCTTTGGAAATATGCATCACCAGAACACCGCCTGCAAAGGCATCGTATTCCCAGCCCATCATGTTTCCCTCGACCTGCCATCCTTTATAATCCACCGTATATTTAGGACGGAGCAACGTCAGTTTCTTTGCAACAGTACCATAAAACTGTCCTCCTGCATAGATTTCAAAGGTCGGGAGGAGATGCAGCAGTTTCTCCTGAACCATACCGATCTCATTTTGAGCGGCATCATAAACTCTGAGCCGGTGTCCGATCGAGAAAAAATCTCCTTTCACAAAATAACGGACATTCCCGTATTCATCATAAATATCATAGGTATCCGTCCATGAAAATACTCTTTGTTTGATTAACAGTTTCATCCCTTTTCTCCTCTACTGTCTTCTTTTTCGCATTACATAATTAGTCAGCAAAATCCCCTGTTTTTCCACCTTCTGGGCACGGATCATCTCATAGCCTCTGGCCTCAAAAAATGGCCGGGCCGTAATCGAAGCATGGGTTTCAAACTCTTCTGCTTCCGATCCTCCTTCCAGAGCATCGCAGATCGCCGTAGCAATCCCCTGCCTCTGAAACTCCTTGTGCACATACAGACGGTCCAGATATCCGGTCTCGTCCATATCTCCAAAGCCGGCAATTCTGCCGTCCTGTTCCGCAACTATCGTCCGATGCGAAAAAAAGGACTGGTTCCATGTATAAAGATCACGCTCTTTCGGAGCCCACACATCCAGCTGTTCCTTTGTATAATCAGCCGCATTGACCGTATGTACTGTATCATAGAAAAGCTGTGCCAGCGCTTTGGCATCTTCCTCCCGGTAAGGGCGAAGCCGCAGGGCTTTCTTTTTCTTACCGGAAAGCAGCATTTCCTTAACCCGGCTCTGATTCATTTCTTCCAGTACAAAGTCCGCATCCGGTGTCTCCTCTTTTGGGGAAATATTAGACCGGATATAAAACGTGTCGATGCCGGCATCTTTTGCGCCTTGGATATCGCAGATCCCGTCATTTCCAATCATGACAGCCTCTTCTCTTTTGATCTTTTCCTTTTCGAGGAGGAGCTCAAAAAAGCGTCGGTCCGGCTTTTTGACTCCATAGGAGGAAGAAATATAAATCCCGTCAAAATACCGGAAAATATCAAGTGCCTTCATCTCATACGCTGTGAATATCCTCTGAGCATTGGACAATAGATAGAGGGACCCTCCGGAGGCTTTTAAAGCCTCCAGAAGTTCCCGTGTCCCATCATAAAGCCGGATATACTCTGTCGTAAGAACCCGGAAAAACTGACCGGCATACACCGCAGTCTCTTTTAGGACGTCTGCCCCTTTCCGGCGGAATAATTCCAGAAAGACGTCCTCGATCTGAAGCTCCGGAAAGCTTTCATGGCTGTCGTGGCGCAATGCCTCCTTTTCCGCTTCCAAGGTCAACTCCCGGTATGTTTGCCGAAGTTCTTCAGCCGTATAATATGCTCCATAATACCCGTAAAACAGAGCCATTTTTTCCCACACTTCTATTTTAGTCTCATCCGTATGAATGTCAACCAATGTTCCGTATAAGTCAAAAATATAAGTCTGATACATTATTCTTCCCTCTTTATCATCTGTTTTGCTGTTAGAACAGATTTCCCACTGTTCTTGGGAACAACAGGGTATCCCGGATGTTGGATACTCCCGTCACATACATCAGCATCCGGTCAAATCCAAGGCCGAATCCGCTGTGCGGTACACTTCCGTATTTTCTTGTATCCAGATATGCCTGATATTCTTCCAGCGGCATTCCGCGCTTTTCCATCGCAGCAACAAGTTTTTCCATATCCGCTTCCCTCTCGCTGCATCCGATGATCTCTCCGATCCCCGGAACGAGCAGATCCGTTGCGGCAACTGTTTTCCCGTCCGGATTCTGTTTCATATAAAAGGCTTTGATATCAGCCGGATAGTCTACTACAAACACCGGCTTCTTTAAATATTCTTCCGTCAGGTATTTCTCATGCTCGGTCTGAAGGTCGCATCCCCATTCCACCGGATACTGGAATTCTTTTCCCGATTTCTGCAGAATTTCCACCGCCTCCGTGTAGGTCATCCGCCCAAAATCACTTTCAAGCACAAGGTTCAGCTTCTCGATCAGCCCTTTATCCACCCACTGGTTGAAAAACTGAATTTCATCCGGGCAGTGCTCCATAACATCCCTGATAATCGATTTAATAAAGTCTTCGCCAATTTCGATAATATCATCGATATCCGCAAAGCAGACTTCCGGCTCGACCTGCCAGAATTCCGCCGCATGACGTGTCGTATTGCTGTGCTCCGCGCGGAAAGTCGGACCAAACGTATAAATTCTTCCAAGACCCATGGCCGCCATTTCGCCTTCAAGCTGTGCGGAAACCGTCAGTCCTGCCTTCGTTCCGAAAAAGTCGTCTTTAAAATAGCTTTCTTCATCCAGATAGGCGCTTCCGTTTCCCGCCTTCGCATCCCACGGCTGTGTGGTAACACGGAACATTTCCCCTGCTCCTTCACAGTCGCTTCCCGTAATAATCGGGGTATGGACATATTTATATCCGTTTTTATGAAAATAGTCGTGAACCGCATAGGACAGCTGATCACGAACCGCAAATAATGCCTCAAAATATCTCGTGCGCACACGAAGGTGCGGAATCGTCCTCAAAAACTCTATCGTGTGACGCTTTTTCTGAAGAGGAAAATCAGACGGGCAATTACCAAGCACCTCAATCGTCTGAATCTGAATTTCATAACCATTGCGCTCGGATCTGACAAAAGAGCCGACTGCCTTTAACGCTGCCCCCACATTGAACGCATTTTTATTTACTTCCACTTCATTCTTGTCAATCACCAACTGGATATTATTCAGACAAGTACCATCGTTCAATTCAATAAAGGAAACGCTTTTGGAATTTCTGGCATTTCTCACCCACCCGCAGACTGTAACTGAAGTATCAACATAGCTTTCGGCGTCTGTCAATAGTTTTTTGATGTCAATATGCTTCATCTTTTTCACCCTCTTTTCTTGTTTTGTGTGTAAATGTAGATATTATATACACACTTTTTTGAAAAGTCAAGGTGTCTTATTAAGATGATTACCATTTCTCCCAAAAGCTACTAAATCTCAGAACAGAAAAAATAGTATCCATCTTCCGAAAAGCGTACTTCTTCTCCCTTTGATTCATAGTATTCCTGAATACATTTTTCCGCATTCTCTCTTGCTTCCTCTGTCAGACAGCATTCTCCCGGCGGAATGACGCAGGCGGTCTCCTCATTTTTATACCCCACATGAAATCGTGTACCGCTCTCTTCCAATATACCATTTAACAAAACAATATCCTGATACTTGATCATTTTATCCGCCCCGTTTCTATTGCTCTTTATCTCTTCTTTTATGTACTGCATCCGACATTTCTAACAATTCCTGATACCGGAAACACGTTTCCTTGTGGTCATTGATGATGCCGCATGCCTGCAGATGGGAGTAAACGGTCACCGAACCCATATATTTTAATCCCCGCTTTTTCAGCTCTTTACTGATCCTGTCAGATAAGCCGTTTCTGGCTGGAACCTCTCCTTTCTGATGCCCGGTATACAGATATGTTTTCCCTTTTGTGAAACTCCAGATATAATCAGAAAAAGTACCGAACTCTTCCCTGATCTTCTGAAAGCATTTGGCATTATGGATCACCGCCTCGATCTTTCTCCGGGAGCGGATCATACCTTCGGTTCCCATAATCCTCTCAATATCTGTCTCTCCGTATTCTGCCACTTTATCAAAATCAAAGGAATCAAAGCAGGCACGGAAAATTTCCCGCTTCTGAATCATCATATTCCAGTTCAGTCCGCACTGCATGACTTCCATCATCAAAAACTCAAACTGCTTCTGGTCATCCCGGAGCGGGACACCCCATTCTTCATCGTGATACTTCATCATTTTCTCATTGCACATACACCAGCCGCAACGCTCCATGCCATTCACCTCTCATTCAATTTGTCTCTCTACACCTTTACGATGTTTATACATTTATAGGCTACATAAACTCAAATCACGTCTGTTTTGATGATAGAAAAGCCATTTTTCAAATACATTTTGACTGCTCCCTGATTCCAGTCTGCAACCCGGAGAACGATTGGAGAAACGTGATTACTTTGCAGGTAAGAAATTGCAAATTGCAATAGCGCCTCCCCATATCCCATCCTTTGAAAGCTTTTTTCCACGATTAAATCATCAATTTCATTATCATATATGGCAACCGAACCGATGAATCTGTTATCAATTTCAAGAACATAAATTTTTTCTTTTTTGAGTTGCAGTTCTTCCTTACTGTTGCAGCAATCTACCGGAAATATCTGTAATGCTTTTCTCATATCCCTGAAACATTCGTTATAAATTCTCTTATACTCATGATAATTAACATCCGAATAATTTTTCATCGGCAGATCTGACACCATCGCTCCACCATGATATTCCATCGTATGCACTACAATTTTCATGTTCTTTCTCCTAGTGTTTTATCGATCTAAAGATTCTATTTTCTGATACACCTTTTCTGACCAGTCCCAGATGTCTTTGCAATCATTTTCTAAATAAATGACCCTGCCCGCTAAATTATCCGGTACTTCCTGCTCAATATCTTGTTCCCATTCAGCCGGAACAATCACAGCCAAACACCAGTCTTTCAAACTAAGTTCATCTCTTATTTTCAGAGGAAGAACACCGTCAAAAACTACATTCGGATGACGAATCAGATCCTCATATCGAAAATAAAACCGGACTCCCGGCGTAAAGTCCCTGCTTAAATCCTGCTCTGTCGGAAATCTGTCAAGCTTTCTTTCCATTACCAGTCTGTCTCCCGCCTGACAGTTTCCCCATGTGAACATGATATATTCAAAATAGTCTGCCGGGTCATTGGCTGCATTTCTTTTTTCCGCCATCAGTTCATTTACTGTTAAGTTTCTTGCACGTAAAGCGGAAAGAAGACGACCTGATTTTAAAATTTTTAATGCATTTTCCAGAGAGGTGGTATGACATACAAACTTTGTACAGCATCCTTTTCTGTACCGGCATGCTGTACACTCGGTAATTTTCTCCGGAACTGGAACACGCTGAAATTTTTCTTTTTCTAAAATACTATTCTCTATTGTTTGTAAAAGTTGTTTATCTTCACAAATCAGCTGACATTTTCTTCCATACATGCTTTCATAATCGATGAACTCAATAATTGTCCTGATTTCCCAGTCAGAAACCTGAGGATAATTGGAAAGCTTTTTATATAGTACACCATCCCAAACTTCTGTATAATCATACTTTCCTATTTTAATGATCATAGTCTTGCTTCCTATCTCTCTCGATGTACATACATCCTCGTCATCTCTTCTTCTCCGTCTCCCTGCACCATACAGTAGAATTCCCAGCCATACCGTTCATAAAAGGAGTCATGGTCTGTGATGAGATAGAGCGTATCGATACCTTTTTCTTTCATGTCCCGGCAGACAGTCTCCAGCATCTTTCCTGCAATCCCGCGGCATCGAAATTCTTCTTCCACGTATACCGCGCAGACATTTGGTGTCAGATCTTTTCTGTCATGGAAATCATTTTCAATCACTCCGATTCCACCGATGATCTGTTCTTCTTTTACAGCCAGATACCACTGCGGCACCGGATTTTCACTGTTCAGACTTTCTTCTATGCTTTCCAGATATGCATCCACCGGAACATTCCACTTTTCATGAAACCACTGTGCTGCTTTCTGCTTCCACTGCGGTTTCTCTCTTAAATTCATGATATGGTACTCACACATCGTTTTTCTCTCCCATGTTTCACTTTACTTCTATTGTTTTTTCAGATAGTTTTGCGTGTATGCACAAACGGCAAAGCATTTCCCGCACAGGTCTGTATCAATTCCGGTGCTGGCGTACATAATCTCTTTCTGCTTCTGATAGCATCGGTTGACATCGACAATCTCTTCCCGCTCCATTCCTGCACTCCAGAGGGTTCCTTTCAGTGCTCCTGCCGGACAGTGCTGAACGCAAAGTGAACATCCGCCGCATCTGGATTTCTCCATCGGCTGTGCACATTCTAAAGGCACATCCGTCAAAAGGGAGGAAATCCTGATAGCTGAACCATATTCCGGCGTCACCAGCAGGCAGTTTTTCCCGATCCATCCAAGCCCTGCCCGGACGGCCACTGTTTTATGCGGAGTCTCAGAACGGTTTTCTTCATTTACTTTTACACGGTCTGTTGTCTGCGCCCAGGCATTGTACCCCTGTTCTTTCAGAAATGTTTCCCCTGCCGTTACAATCGCATTTAATTTCGCATTTAAGCTTCCATACAGCTCATAATATTCTTTTGTCGGAGCTGTTTTTAAATCCTCAATGACATGCTTCGGGATGGGAACCGCAACTGAAATCCCTGCCGGAAAACGGCACACCTGAACCGGGCGCATATCCCCGATTCCGACCAGCGCTGCTCCCTGTTCATAAAGCACCTGTTTCACCTGTTCTGTGATATTCATAGCTCTCACCTTCCTGTGCCGGATCAGTTAGTTTAGGGTAGAATTACTGATTATATAAAATGCCTCCTGGCTTGGCTGAACTTTCTTCTCTTTCGGCTCAAACATCTGATCAAACTCTTCGATTTTATCCATATCAATTTCAAAAGCCGGACTTTCTCTGTAGTACCATGTTCTTCCATCCAGCACTCCCGGTTTTAACTCTTTTACCATCATTCCGGTCGGGAAGATCCCGCCTTCCAGACAGACAGAAAACCGTTTACAGCTCTTAAATCCACGAGCCACGTAATTATTCGGATCTCCCATAATGACAATCACATCATAGCCCATTTTTTCCGCAATCTCAAAGGAAGCTTCCAGAAGCTGTTTCCCGATTCCTTTTCTCTGGTACTCAGGAAGGACACTGAGCGGGCCGAATGTCAGCACTTTCTTTTCCTCGCCCGATTCATCTGTCAGCCTTGCAATCGTATACATGACATTTGCCACGATCCGGCCGTCCAGCTCGGCAATCAGATCCAGTTCCGGCACAAAGTCCTCATGAGTTCTGAGTTCATGTGCTACATAATGTTCCGAACATCCCGGAACATACACATTCCAGAATGCTTCCCGGATCAGATTTTCCACCTCTTTATAGTCCTGTTTTTCCTCCTTTCTGATTTTCAACATTTCCATCGTTTTCACCTCGAACTTATTTTAAAATCAATGCCGCAACATCGATGATAAACAGCACTGCCAGAACTCCTGTCAGCACAGAAAATGCCTTCTCCGGAATTTTCTTTGTCAGCCTGACAAACAGCGGCTGCAGCACATACAGAAAAATCATTCCTCCAATACCAAAACGGATACTTGGATTCAGCGCGATCCGCCCCTGAAAGTTAAAGGCAAACCGGGTATAATCCCACATCCAGCCGCCGGAAGTAAATTCCATAATATAACTTCCGATCAATTCTACCACCGTGGTAATCACAACAATTCCCACAAATACCAGAAGCGGCGTCGCCAGAATCTTCCCCAGATAAATCTTCTTTTTCTGAAGACCTCCCAGTGTAAAAATCAAAATCAGTGCTCCGAAGCCGTAGATCACACAATACGGGCCAAACAGCACTCCTCTGTTGGAGAAGCCCCAGCGGTACACAACGACTTCCAAAAACACCTCATAAATCCATCCAATCATAGAATAAAGCATAAAATAGAAAAAATATTCCTGTACTTTTCTTTTCATAACCGTCCCCTTTCGTTTTCTCCTTTTGTCATCTTTTACGGTCTCTTTCTTTACATCTGCTTTCGCACAACCCGGTATTCATCCCCGTTCCGATAATACGGACAGGAATAATGCGGCTCCATACGCAGCCGGACATAATCGTCTTCATCCATCGCGGCATCACAGACATATTCGTCATACTCTTCATCATAAATATAGTAAGCACAGCTGCTACAGCTCTGTGCAGATTGATTTCCCATTGACGTTCCCTCCTCTTCTCTGTCATTTCTGCTATCAGTGTATCATATCAGGGCTTTTAAGAAAAGCAAGGAAACATTCCGTTTCTCATTTTCTTCCATATCTCTTTCTTTTTTCTCTGACTCCTTGTAAAATAGAAAAAAACAGGCGGAGATCAGGAGGGAACAATGGAAATCAAAGAATATTTCAGCACAAAATATCAGGCACACTGGCTTGAGGAAATCAGGCAAAGCGACTGGAGCGCAGGTCAGTTTCTCTATGAACTGTTGAGCAAGAATGAGATCCATGAATTCTGCGGTAATCATGTGAGACTTTTTCTTCTGACAGAAGGCAAAAAGCTGGTCTCATTCTGCACCTTATCAGACATCGATGACATCAAAAATACAGACCTTGGTCCCTGGATCGGATTTGTCTATACCTTCCCGCAGTACAGAGGCCACCGGTATATGGGACTTCTTCTGGATCATGCGTGCAGGACTGCAAAAGAGGACGGCGCAGGAGAAGTGTTCATCGCTACCGGAGAAACCGGGCTGTATGAAACATACGGATATTCCTTTTATCAGATGATGGAAAATGCTGTTGGTGTCATGTCCAGAGTCTACCGAAAAGATCTGTCATGAGAAACAATCTTCATGCATAAAAAAACAGAGCCTGTCCCAAAACAGACCCTGTTTTTTCTTTTTTTACCCCCATACTTCTTCCGCGATCTCTTTTACAAGCGCAAGTTTTGCCCACTGTTCTTCCTCAGTCAGCTTATTCCCGATCTCGCAGGAAGCGAATCCACACTGCGGGCTTAAATACAGCCGGTCAAGGGGAATGTATTTTGCCGCCTCATAAATCCGTTTTTTCACTTCTTCTTTCTCTTCCAGAACCGGTGACTTTGTTGTAATCAGTCCAAGTACTACCTTTTTCTCTCCGGTCACTTCCGCAAGCGGTGCAAAGCTTCCGGAACGCTCATCGTCATATTCCAGATAGAATGCGTCTACCTGTTCTTCTCCGAACAGCGGTTTTGCAATCGGATCGTAAGCTCCACTGCTGAAGTATGCGGAATGATAATTCCCCCTGCAGACATGTGTTGTAATCACCAGATCCTCCGGCTGATTCTGGATGGCCAGATTGTTGACTTTTACAAATTTCTCTGCACTTTCCTGGATTTCTTCCCTGCTTCCGGCAAATCCTTCCGCCACAAGAAGTCCCCAGGTACAGTCGTCAAGCTGAAGATTCCGGCATCCCGCATCATACAGATTCCGGATCACTTTCCGGTAGCCTTCTGCGATATCCTCCATCAGTTCCTCGTCCGTCTTATAAAACTTTCTTGTCTGTTCCAGATTTCCCGGAATCAGCATCTGGGCAAAAAACTGGGCCGGTGCCGGAATCGTCTGTTTTGCCACGGTATGCTCATCTTCCAGCGCTTTGACAAACCGGAAATGCTCTACAAACGGATGTGTGCCCACCCGGATTTTTCCGGTCAGCCAGGTATCATCGAGCATTGCATCTTCTCCCTGAAAAGCGATGCCCTGTTCTGTCTTTTTATGAGCCACTCCCTCAAATCCCCACATAAAGTCCAGATGCCATGTGGATCGGCGGAATTCTCCATCTGTAATCACATGATATCCTGCCTCTTTCTGCTTCTTTACCAGATCCCGGATCGCCTCATCCTCCACAGCCTTTAATTCCTCTGCTGTAATTTTTCCTTCTTCCAGTGCTTTCCTTGCCTCCTTTAATTTTTCCGGGCGTAAAAAGCTTCCTACATAATCATATCGAAACGGTGCATGTTGTTTTGCCATGATGTCTTCCTCCATTCTTTTCCTGTCAGTTTTCTGATGGGTTTCAGTATACCGCTTCTCCATCCATTTGAAAAATACAAAAAAACAGCGTTCCGCCATAGCGTAAAACTATGACAGACGCTGTATGTGTGGAATATGCTGTTTTAAAGCTTCCATATATGCTTTCCCGTAACGGCTCAGCGGCATGTTTTTCTGCGTGATGGTGCCGATCCGCATCTTCTCATCCACATCCAGAGGCCGTGCAATGATATTTTCCCCGTTCAGCTCTTTACTGATCACTCCGGAACTGACCGTATATCCGTTAAGTCCGATCACCAGATTAAACAATGTTGCCCGGTCCCGGACTTTGATGTTTTTCCTGCGGTCCAGCGTGCTTAAAATCTCTTCCGAAAAATAGAAGGAATTGTATTCTCCCTGCTCAAAGGAAAGATACGGATAGTCCGCCAGATCGTCAAGCGTTACCATCTCCTCCCCTGCCAGCGGGTGCTCTGCTGACAGAAACACATGGGGTTTTGCCACAAATAGTTCACGGAATACCAGTCCGTTCATCCGGATCATCTTCTGAATGATTTCTTCATTTTTGGAGGAAGTATAGAGGATTCCGATCTCACTTTTCAGCCGGCTGACATCCTCGATAATCTCGTAGGTCTGGGTTTCTCTCAGCGTAAAATCGTACTTTTTCCCGCCAAATTCACGTATCACATCCACAAAGGCGTTGACCGCGAAAGAATAATGCTGACAGGAGACGGAAAATCTGGAACGCCGTTCTTTCTTGTTCAAAAAGCGCTCTTCCAGAAGGCTGGTCTGCTCCAGAACCTGTCTTGCATATGCGAGAAATTCATCACCCTCATTGGAAATCGTCACGCCCTTGTTGGTGCGGTGAAAAATCGTGATCTGCATCTCCTTTTCCAGTTCCCGGATGGCATTGGTGAGACTTGGCTGCGAAACAAAAAGCTGCCTTGCCGCCTCTGTAATATTTCCTGTCTCCGCCACGGTCACAATATATCTTAACTGCTGTAATGTCATCTTCCGTTACCTGCTTTCTGTCCGGGTACATTTCCCTGATTAAAAGGGCAGCGTCAATCGCTGCCCCTGGCTTAAAAGTATATAGGAAAGATAAGATTTTGTCAATTTGCCTTCTCTGGATTCTTACTTCCAGATCCAGCACAATCCGTTATAAAAATATTCCATCGCATACTCCCCGTTATGAGTGCCGCCTTCCTGTTCGAGGAAATAAAGGTTGCCCTCCCCTTCATTGTCCGTATAACGGAATGTTCCGCTGTTTTCGCCTGCCATTGCCTCAATCTGGTTTTTGAAAGAGGAATAGGCAAAATCATCCGTACCGGATGCCGCAAAAATAAAGAAATCATCCCAGTCATGTCCAGAATCCTGTACCATCGACGCCATAACTTCTCCATCGTTCGTAAGGCTTCCGCTGGACGGCATGAAGTAGCGGAAATAATCCAGACAGTACTCAAATGTCCTCCATGTTGCTACAGATCCCATGGAGAATCCACAGAATGCCCGGTGGTCTCTCGATGCCCGCAGCCCTTCCGGCGAAGTTTCCTCCGCATAGGTGCTGTAAGTCCCCTCGACAGCCGGAATCAGATCGTTAACCAGCTCATTGTGATAATTCTCGGTCAGCTGAAGTGCCAGAGAATAATCGGCACTGTCCTCTTCACTTTCATTATTGTAAGTCGGGCAGACCACAATCATCGGCTCGATTTTCCCGTCTGCCATGGCATTGTCCAGCACATTTTTAAATCATTCGGCCGGTCCGGCGTTCCCAGATAGGTCGTCTCGTTGCTCCATCCACCGTGCATCAGATAAAAGACATTATAAGCTGTCTCCTCCGAATACCCATAAGGCAGATAGACGATTGCCCGTTTGTGAAGCACCTCTTCTTCCTCTTCATAGGTCATGGACTCGTAGGTATCATATTCCAGCTCCACGAGCGTTCCCTGCTGATCCGCTTCCTCAAAATATTCCTGCGGAATCTGCGCCAGTTCTCCCGGAAGACTTCCGCTTGTCACCTGACCCTCCGCTATTGTACTGTCTGTTTCTTCGGATACAACGGTTTCCTGTTTTTCTGCTGTATCATCCACCGTATCGCTTTGTTCCTGCTCACATCCTGCCAGAAGCATCAGCGCTGCCAGAAGTCCGACCAGTACTTTGCTCTTTTTCATCGCAATTTCAGCCTCCTGCCTCTTTTTGATTCACTATTTTTGTTCTCAAAAATCAATCGTGAATCTTATAGTTTGCAAGCAGCATCTCTGCAATTCCAGGTGCTTCCGGATCGTGTTTTCCCTTTCCGGTATCCATTGCACGGATTGCGTTCATCTCTTCTTCTGTCAGTTCAAAATCAAAGAGATCGATATTTCCCGCAATTCGTTCCGGATTTGTTGATCTCGGAAGAATAATCAGACCTTCCTGAAGTTCAAAACGAAGAACAATCTGTCCGGCATTTTTGCCGTATTTTTCTGCAATCTTTGTCACTGCCGGATGAGAAAGCATTGCAGCATTTCCACTTCCCAACGGCTGATATGCTTCAATTTTCACATCATGTTCTGCAAGTAATGCTTTTAATTCTTTCTGCTGGAAAAACGGGTTGCATTCCACCTGATTAACTGCCGGAATGGTGGATGCCTGCGGCAGAAATTCTTTCCAGATCTTCGGAGTCATGTTGCTTACGCCGATTGATTTCAGGACACCATCTTCCTTTGCTTCCTCAAGAGCCTTCCAGGCTCCTGCCACGTCTCCGTACGGCTGATGCAGAAGATACAGGTCAATGTAGTCCATCCCCAGTTTTTCCAGAGAAGCCGCAAGGCCTTTCTTTGCCGCTTCATATCCATAATCCTGAAGCCAGAGCTTACTTGTGATAAAAATTTCTTCTCTCGGGATTCCGCTGTCCCTTACTGCCTTTCCGACATCAGACTCGTTAAAATATGCCGCCGCAGTATCGATATGGCGGTATCCTGCCTTCAGGGCCTGAAGAACCGCATCATAAGTCGGTCCGTCATTTGGAATCGTAAATACGCCGAATCCTACTGCCGGTATTTTGTTGCCATCATTTAATGTAATCGTATACATACTGTTCACTCCCTTTTGTGCTGAGATCAATCTGTTGCTTTCGATTTTATTATAAATCCCGGATCTCCACATCAGAAGTATCTTTTGGTTTGGCAGTATATACCGAAAGGTTTCTTCTATTTCAGATACATGTCAATGTAATCAAAAAACGGCTTCTTCTCCACCTGATCCTGATTCTGTCTGTACCACGCATAGGCTTCTGGAAGTCCTTCCTCCAATGGTTTTGTATCCGGCATGAGTGCACACTGTCTGGTCACATCCAGCTGGTATTCATACTCACAGAAGCTGAAATAATTTCTCTGTTCAACCGCTTCCTGAACATTTACAAATTCCGCTGTCTTCCCCGCAGCACGGTAACAGAGCCCGGCCCAGTCCCGGACAGAAATCATTTCCGGATTTCCCACATTAAAAATATGCTGTTCCGGTTTTCTCTCCAGTAGAATATCCAGAAATCTGCACAGATCCTGAATGTGGAAAAACTGCAGTTTCAGACTGCCGTCTCCCGGCAGATAAAACGGCCGGTCTGCCATCGCACAGTCAAATACAAAGGCTTCCCGGTAGATATCATTCATCGGCCCGTATAAGTACGGCGGCCTTATAATAAATGCATCCGGATCTCTCTTTTGCAGCACTGCTTCTGCTTCGATCTTGTCTGTACCGTATTTTCTCCAGTATGTATTCTCAGCAAGCGGCGTTTCTTCCGCAAACGGCTGCGGGAGATTGTCCGGATAAACTGCGCTGGAACTGATGAAAACATAATTTTCATAACTTCCAAGTGCATCCAGAAGCAGCTCCACTTCTTTTGCCGTATAGCCCGTATCAATCACAACATCAAAATGAAGATCACGAAGACGATCCCCCAGATGATACCGGTCCGCCTCGATCAGCCGCACGTCGTCAGACTGTTTCTTCGTGTTTCTGTTCAGTACACTGACATCATACCCTTTCCCAACATAGTACTCTGCAATGTATCTGCTTACAAATGCGGTTCCCCCTGTTACAAGTACTTTTTTCATACATCCTCCATTTTTCTTATGTAAAGCCGGGTTAAATCCGGCTGCAAAATTCTATAATTTCCTCTTTCCTTTTCTTCGCATCCTCTTTACATTCTACGGAGCATAGTCCAAGGCTTCCGCAGCACTCAATTTCCAGATGTCCATAGAAGTGTTCGAGTGTTTTAATAATCCGTTCGCATTCCTTCATATTTGGTCCCGTTCTTAATACAACAGCATAGCCTTTTTTTCCCGCCCGGACAGACGCATGAGGTTCGTGTGTATTACACCATGGCGTGCATCTGTCGATAAAGACTTTAAACTGCCCCGGAACATCCGCCCAGTAGGAAAGTGATTATTTTTACTATCCTATCACAGGCATGTTCTGGACACAAGAGTATTATTTATAAGACAAGGGCACCGCCCTGTCACTTTTCAGATGATAGAGCAGCGCCCTTTATTTACTTCATACATTCAACCAGATTAGTCGTACTGATTCATCCATTTGATGAGTTCTACGCAGTAATCATCATGTCTGTCAACAAAACATGTATGTCTTGCACGTTCCCAAAGGATCCATTTAGAATTCGGGATTCTGTCTGCCATGGTCTTAGCTACAAGTGGAGAACAAAGATCTGAAATACCACTGCAGATCAGAGAAGGAATCTTGATCTGGTCAAGTTTGTCAATGTATTCAAAGTCTTTCAGTGTTCCTGTAGGTGCGAATTCGTTTGGTCCCCATCCTTCAACATAAGACTCAGAACCTGATTTTTTCGGTCTTGTACAGCACTCCGGAGCATCTTCTCCAATCCAGTAGTTGCAATATCTATCCATGTATTCTGCAACTGCAGCATCGTAAGCTTCTCCTGTGAAATCACCTGTTTCAAGAGCATGGTTAATTGCATCCTGCATATCCTGCGGCATCATTTTGATACGGCGAAGACCTTCTCTTTCCCAAAGAGAACTGCTTGGATGGCCGCTTGAAATGATGAAACTCTTAACACCCTTCGGATCATAGTCAACTGCATATGCGATCTGCATCATTCCGCCCCAGGACTGTCCAATGATGTGGCATACATCTAAGTCAAGGCGTTTTCTCAAAGCTTCCAGCTCGTCTAACCATACTTTCTGGTTCCACAGTTCCGGATGTCCGTCCAGATAAGAATTTCCGCATCCGATCTGGTCATACATAACGATCATACGATCATCATCGTCTGCAACATTGTCCAGTACTTCGAAATAGTTATGAGTAGACCCCGGTCCTCCGTGAAGACAAATCAATGGTGCCTTTCCATTATCTTTTCTTTCCCCAACAATTCTGTAATAAGTCTGATAACCTAAGTACGGCATGTAGCCTTCTGTAATTTTTGCCATGATTATCCCCTTTCTGACATTTTTTTCACTATCTTTAAGTATAATACATTTTGCGAAAAAATGAACCCTTTTTTGTAATTTTTTTCAATTATGTTAATATTATCCAAAATCATATCCCTGTACCATACAAGATAACCGAATATGAATTGGTATATTTATAGGTGATTTCTATAAAGCAAATATCTTTTTCTGCTTTATGCTGCCCTGATGGATATTTTTTTGTCAAGTGAAACATTAAGACTGCCTGATTATTTTTCACTCAATAGAACCACCTCTGATCAGATTATACAGTTCAAATTGTACGAAAAATGCTCTCTATCTTCCGGAAGAATCAACTCCTTCTTGCTGTCCTTTTCTGTAATTGGCCTTACCGGTCTGCACGGATTACCAAATGCAAGATAATTATCCGGAATATCTTTTGTCACAACACTGCCTGCGCCAATCACGACATTATTTCCTATATGCACGCCCCCAATTACAACCGTATTACATGCAATCCAGACATTATTACCGATATGAATTTCGTCCGCATATTCTGCCATCGTTGTCTTTCCATCTTCGTCCAGCCCCATCCTCTCCTGAGCAATAAGAGGATGAGAAGTAGCCATCAAAGAAACATTCGGGCCAAAACAGACATTGTCACCAATGAAAATTTTTCCATCATCCATAACCATCAGATTAAAATTAGCAAAAAAATTTTCCCCGATAAAAGTATGACATCCATAATTAAACTGCACAGGGCCCTGAAAATAAAACACATTTCCCACTTTTCCCAGAATATCGCGAATCACTTCATTTCTGTCGGAATCAAACTCGTCCATCATATTATATTTCTGACATGCAGCATGAGCTTTGTGCTTGATATCCTTCAGCTCCTGTTTTCTTGGATCAAACATTTTCCCCGCAAAAATTTTCTCTTCCTCTTTCATATACCTTCCTCATTTCTTTTTTACTAATTCTTATATTAGCAGAAAGTTCTCCAAACTTCTACAATATTACATCCGCTGATTTTCTCTCCTACAATTCCTGTCTTTGATGTAAGATTCCTTAACCGCTTCTCTCGTCTCCCGGTCTCAACGTTTTAAATGGCCGGTAAAGAATTTCGGCATTTTCTCCCATATTCCGTCAAGCGAGAGAAGAGCCAGGCCCCTGTCTGCAAGGGTTCCTGGCTCTTTCCTGCTTATTTCATTACAATATTGATGATTCTTCCCGGTACATAGATTTCTTTTACGATATTTCCGGTCAGTTTTTCTTTAATTGCTTCCTTGCCGGCAGCAATCGCTTCGTCTTTGCCTGCTTCTGCGGAGATTGTTACAACAGCTCTTGTCTTGCCGTTGATCTGTACAGCCACTTCGATTTCATCGTCTTTCATCGCTTCTTCATCGTAGGTCGGCCATCCTGCATGGAATACGCTTCCTGCGTGTCCCAGCTGCTCCCAGAGTTCTTCGCCCATGTGCGGTGCGAACGGTGCAAGCAGTACTGCGATCGTGGAAAGTGTCTCTTTATCAATTCCGCCTTCTTTCTTGGCGAGATCGATAAACTTGTTGTTATATTCCATGAATCCGGAAATTACCGTATTCAGGCTGAAGCTTTCCAGACGTGTTGTAATATCGTATACCATCTTGTTTCGGAGTTTGATCATTTCCTTGGATGGTGTTACGTCTTTGTCTTTGTTGTCCATTACAAGATTCCAGAGCTTGTTCAGGAAACGGTATACCCCGTCGATTCCTCTGTCATCCCACTCTGCATCCAGTTCCGGCGGTCCAACGAAGAGTTCATACATTCTCAGGGAGTCGCATCCGTAATCTCTTACAAGATCGTCCGGAGATACGACATTTCCTTTGGACTTACTCATCTTGATTCCGTTCTTTCCGGTAATCATACCCTGGTTGAAGAGCTTGATAAACGGCTCATCAAAATCGATCACGCCGATATCGCACAGGAACTTCGTGTAGAAACGGGAATACAGAAGGTGAAGTACCGCATGTTCCACACCTCCAATATACATATCAACCGGAAGCATCGCGTCCGCTTTTTCTCTGGAAACCAGTTCTTTATCATTATGCGGATCTACGTAACGCAGGAAATACCAGGAGGAACCTGCCCACTGAGGCATGGTGTTGGTCTCTCTCTTGGCCGGCTTTCCACAGACCGGACAGGTTGTGTTAACCCAGGAATCAATCGCAGCAAGCGGAGATTCTCCTGTTCCTGTCGGCTCGTAGGACTCTACATCCGGCAGCGTCAGTGGAAGCTGATCCTCCGGCACCGGTACAGCGCCGCAGTCCGGGCAGTGTACAATCGGGATCGGTTCTCCCCAGTATCTCTGGCGGGAGAATACCCAGTCACGCAGTTTGTAGTTGACAGTCTTTCTTCCGATACCGCGCTCTTCGATCATCACCGGAGCTTCCTTTTTCAGAACAGCGGATTCCATGCCGTTCCATTCTCCGGAATTGATCATGGTTCCGGATGCCTCTGTGTAGGCTTCTGTCATATTTTCAATTTCTTTTCCGTCTTTGGCGATAACCTGAATGATCGGAATGTTGAATTTTGTTGCAAATGCAAAGTCACGGTCATCATGTGCCGGTACGCACATGATTGCTCCGGTACCGTAGTCAGCCAGTACATAATCAGACAGCCAGATCGGCACCTTTGCTCCATTGATCGGATTGACCGCGTAGCTTCCTGTGAAAACTCCGGTTTTTTCCTTATCCTGAAGGCGGTCAACATTAGACTTCATGGAAGCGTCGTAGATATATTTCTCCACTGCTTCTCTTGTCTCATCGGTTGCAAGTTCTTTTGCAAGAGCATGCTCCGGAGCCAGTACCATAAAGGTTGCGCCGTAAAGTGTATCCGGTCTTGTTGTGTAGACAGTGATCTTTTCATCTCTTCCATCCACCGGGAACTCTACCTCGGCACCGTAGGATTTACCGATCCAGTCTGTCTGCATCTTCTTAACCTTCTCCGGCCAGTCCAGTTTGTCCAGGTCGTTCAGAAGTCTCTCTGCATATTTAGTAATCTTGAGCATCCACTGACGGAGGTTCTTCTTTGTTACTTCCGTACCGCAGCGCTCACATTTTCCATTGACAACTTCCTCGTTTGCAAGTCCGGTCTTACAGGACGGGCACCAGTTGATCGGGAACTCCTTCTCGTAAGCAAGGCCGGCCTTAAACATCTTTACAAAAATCCACTGGGTCCATTTGTAGAAGTTCGGGTCTGTCGTGTTGACCTCTCTGTCCCAGTCGTAAAGAGCCGCGATCTCATTGATCTGTCTCTTGATATTCTTTACATTTTCCGCTGTGGACTTTGCCGGATGAACGCCCATTTTGATCGCGTAGTTTTCTGCCGGAAGTCCGAATGCATCCCATCCCATCGGATGAATGATATAGTATCCCTGAAGCAGTTTGTAACGGCTCCATACATCGGAGATGACATATCCTCTCCAGTGTCCGACATGCAGACCGTTTCCTGACGGATACGGGAACATATCGAGGCAGTAATATTTCTCATGTTTTCCTCTCTCATCTTCCTGCACATTCACCGGATGCTCTTCCCAGTGTGCACGCCACTTTTTCTCGATTGCCTTGTGATTATAAGGTGTCGGCATCTTTGATTTCCTCCTTACATAATATAGTAACCATTTTATGCTTTCTTTTATACCCGCAAAAGCTTCCTGATAAATCCATTGGATTATCTATAGAATAAAAAAACTTCCGTCTCTGAACATATCCAAGAGACGAAAGCCATGAAAGCCCACGCGGTACCACTCTTCTTCGCCCGTCCGCAGACCGGCGCACTCTCATCTGTAACGGGAATACCCGCTTCCGGCTACTAGAGTTCACCAGAAGAACTCCGAGGCGAGTTGGGAGTGTCTGTCCTGCTGCCTCGCACCATACGGCAGCTCTCTGAAAAAACATCGGCTCTTACTATTCCTCATCTGACGTTTTTCTCTGTACTTTTTTATACCTGTTCATTTTACTCATATCATCTCCCTTTGTCAAGATTTCCACCTTTTTTCCTATAATTTTTCCATATTTGATTTTTTCTGGATTTATTGGAATGTTTTTCGTTATTTTCATTCTTTTCGAGTTTCTTTTGTGGAATTTGACAAAAAAGGATTGTTTAAAATCTCTGATAGGTGTATAATAATCACAAGTCATTTCAGTACGAAAAATATATAGCTAAAGGAGATAATGCATATGGTTAATTTATTGACAGGCCCGAAAGGGAGCGGAAAAACACAGCAGATGATTGAACTTGCCAACAAAGCGGCAAAGGAGTCCGACGGACACGTATTCTTTATCAAAAAAAGCCACCGCGATACATACAGCTTATCTTTTGATATCCGTGCGATCTGCATGGATGACTATGAAGCGATCGACAATATTGATGCCTATCTTGGATTTATTTATGGCATGACAAGTGCAGATCACGATATTAAGGCGATTTTTATCGACGCTATTTTGAAACATGCACATATCTCTCTTGATGATATCCCGGAATTTGTTGAAAAGCTGAAGAAAATTTCAAAAGAGTGTGATCTTGATTTTTATGTAAGCATCAGTGCAGGAAAAGATGATCTCCATCTTGTAGACGCTGAGGGCTGTACTTATCTGAACTGATAATGCCGGCTGACGAACTGCTGCCACAAAGAGTCCTTACCTGATCAGACAGCAGTTCATTTTTAAAAACAAGGAGACGGTCGATATCCCGTCTCCTTGTTTTATTGCTTTTATTCTTCCTGCAAAGCAGTCCCGCTATTATTGTCTGTTTCTTCGGTCTCCTCTTCAATCGGATTCTTTTCTTCGCCGTTGAGGGAAAGTACCACATTGGTCTTTTCACCCTCCCGGTATTCCATCGTCACTTCCTGTCCAACATCATATTTGATGATATCAATAAAATCAACGACCGAAACATCAAAGAACTCATCCGAACCTTCTACCATCACGTAGAAGTGAGAATCTCCTTCCACAACGCCCTGAGCGATTCTGGTAATCGTACCGGCAATGGTTTTTGTTTCTTTTGCTGCGGCACTGTCATCTGTCTCGATCCCATTCTCCCTCATCAGTTCAAGATAGTTTTCCTCGCACTTGCTGACGGTGTCCCCGATCGCCACGACCTGATATTTCTGAACATTGACCATGGCATATTTTTTCACAAGGCCCGCGTCATCTTTGAGCGCGATGAAGTATGTCGGCTCACCGGAAATATTCAAAAGCAGCGGAAATGTCGCCGTATAATGGAGATTCTGTACCTGGCCTTCCGCCGAGGACATGGCAGAATTCTCCGTCGCTCCTTCCACTTCATAGAACTTCGTCTCCATCGTCCTTTGATTCATCAGGACAAATCCAACGTTGGACTGGTCTTCATTGACCGATGTCACTCCGGTATATACCCAGACATCGTCATCAATGGCCAGATAGTTATATCCGTCTGTTGTCTTCAGGCAGTCTTTCTGGCTCAGAATACTGTTAAAGAATCCATGTTTGAGCGTTCCGTAATAGTCGTAGAGCTGGATCAGAAGATCTGGATCATAAGCGTGGTCAATCCACTCCGGCACTTCATCGATGGCATAGTCTGTCGTCTCTCCGGTAATCGCGTTGCAAAGCACAACCCGTCCTACCGTCTCGCCTCCAAACAACCCGATATTGAATTTCTTCACCGGAGCAACCCAGTACGGCACACCTTCATCATCAATCTCAAAACTCAGTTCTCCGAAAATATAGGTCGGATACCGGAAACGGAGATGTCTGTGGATATTCCGGTTAAAATATTCGCTGGTGGAATATTTCATTCCTTCATCGAGCATAACGAGTTCTGTAGACTGTGTTGTCATATCGATCCGGATATAGGCCGGAATTCCTTCAGACTGATTCGTAAACCACTTGATTACATTTGCATAGCGAAGCGGCGATACCCGGACCGGCTTGTCCTGATAGTTGATCTGGCTGTAGAGCTCATCCACTTCAAACTGGGACACCATGTCCACCATGCTTCCCATCTTTCTGTTTCCAAGAAGGGTTGCAGACTCCCGGTCCAGAAGCGGAATCTGGTCAAAGGAAAGTTCCTTGATATCTGTCTGAAAATCCCCTTCCTCCACAGTCAGGAGCTTCTGATACTTTTTCGCGTTGATGATCGGTGAAGAAAGGAGTGTTCCTCCAAGATAAATAACACCGATCAGCACGAAAAGACCGATCAGACCTTTTGCGATCCCGGACTGTTTGATCTCCTCTTTTCGGAACAGTTTTTTCTTTCCAATGTAGATAACCGCAAGAGCCGCAATCACCACAAGCAGGAAAGTCCAGAATCCCGCAGCATGGATATTGATAGCCGGAAGCTTCACATAGTAATAAATACCGGCAAGCAGAATCAGGCCAATTACAGTCAGAACTTTCATTTTTGTCTTTTTCATAGCTTCTCCTCTTCTTTATTTCATTGACTGGTTATGGTAAGCAATTATAACACTCTTTTCTTACGAAAACAAGGGTCCGGCCATACGCTCTTTCCCGCATAGCCGGACCCTCTCTTATGTACGTTCTTTCAAGGTACGATTATTCCTCTGCTGCTCTGTTTGCAATCTCTTTTTCCTGAACGTCGGACGGAGCCTGCTCATATCTTGCAAACTGATATTCATAAGTACCGCGTCCTCCTGTCATGGAACGGAGGTTCGTGCAGTATCCGTAAAGCTCCATCATCGGAACATCGGCTTCAATTGCCTGTTTTCCTCCGTTGACCGGATTCATGCCAAGCACACGGCCGCGGCGCTTGTTCAGATCACCCATAACGTCACCGGTATATTCATCCGGAACTGTTACCTTCAGGGATGCGATTGGTTCAAGAAGTACCGGAGATGCTTCCATGATTCCTTTCTTGAATGCCTGGATCGTTGCGGTCTTAAATGCCATTTCAGAAGAGTCTACCGGATGATAGGAACCATCGTACAGCGTTGCTTTCACTCCGACTACCGGATATCCGGCAAGAGGTCCTTTCTGTACAGCTTCCTGGAGACCTTTTTCCACAGCCGGGAAGTAGTTCTTCGGAACCGCTCCTCCTACGACTTTTTCTTCAAATACGAATGGCTCTTCCAGATCACCGGACGGCTCGAATGTCATCTTGACATGACCATACTGTCCGTGTCCTCCTGACTGTTTCTTATATTTGGAATCAATATCGGATTTCTTCCGGATCGTCTCGCGGAATGCTACCTTTGGTTTCTCAAGAGTAATCTCTACTTTATATCTGGAGGCGAGTTTGCTTGCAATAATTTCCAGATGCTGGTCTCCCATACCGTACAGAAGAATCTGTCTGTTTTCTGTATCATTGACAACCTTCATCGTCACATCTTCTGCCATCATTCTGGAAAGTGCCTGGGATACCTTATCTTCATCTCCCTTGGTCTTGGTCGTATATTTCATGTAGGTATAAGGCTGGGAATACTCGGTTTTTGCGTATGCAATCTGTGTGTTCTTTGTAGAAAGTGTATCTCCTGTCTTCGTAGTGGTCAGTTTTGCAATGGCCCCAATATCTCCTGCAAACAGCTCTGATACTTCAATCGGCTTATTTCCAAGCATCGTGTAAATCTTGCCCGGCTTTGCCTCTGCATCTGTGTCTGCATTGTACAGCACGTCATCACCTTTGATAACGCCGGAGCACACTTTGATGAAAGAATATTTTCCGATAAACGGATCCACCATGGTCTTATATACATATGCACTCTTTGCTTTCGCAAAATCATAATTTGCCTCATAGATGGCATTTGTTTTCCGGTTCATGCCGACACATTCACGGTTTGCCGGGCTTGGGAAGAACCGTACGATATCAGAAAGAAGGTTTGCAACCCCCTGTGCCTGAAGATTGGATCCCATTGCTACCGGAACGATATCTCCATCCATTACTTCCGTACGCATCGCGGAACGGATCTCCTCAATGGAAAACTCCTCTCCGGAAAGATAGCGGTCCAGGAATTCCTCACTGGTCTCTGCCACTGATTCCATCAATGCTTCTCTGTACTGCTGGAGATATTCCATACAGTAATCCGGGATCTCACATTCTTCCCTCTTTCCAATCTCTGTGTAGCGGCGTCCCGCATTCTTGATAATGTTAACGTATCCGACGAGCTTCTCGTTTTCACGGATCGGCATGAAGTGCGGTGCGATCACCTTCCCGTATTTTTCACGGAGTGTCTCCACAACCTGACGAAAACTTGCGTCGTCCACATCCATCTCTGTCACGTAAACCATACGCGGCAGATTGTATTTGTCGCAGAGTTCCCATGCTTTTTCCGTTCCGACCTCTACGCCCGCTTTTCCGGAAACAACAATGACTGCTGCATCCGCAACACTGACAGCTTCTTCCACTTCACCTACAAAGTCGAAGTATCCCGGTGTATCCAGCACATTAATTTTCGCTTTTTCCCATTCGATCGGGATCAGGCTCGTGCCGATAGAAAATCCGCGTTTCTGTTCCTCTTTATCGAAATCGCTGATGGTATTTCCGTCCCCTACTTTTCCCATCCTGTTTACCGCGCCTGATACATAGGCCATCGCTTCTGCAAGACTTGTCTTTCCGCATCCGCCATGACCTAACAAAACAACGTTTCTGATTTCATCCGTCCTGTAAACTTTCATATAGTGCTGCCTCCTTGATTTTCTAGCTCAAATTTTACCGTTCTTGTTTTAACAGTAATCATGGGTATATTGTACTAAATTTTTCGTAATTTTACAACTCTTTTATTGAATTTTCACAATGTTTCTATAACTATTCAGCCATGCGGCCTGTAACAATGAAAACCTGGCGCAAGCTTGCTTGCAGAAGGTTTGAGTTGTTTCAGGACATATGGCGTTTAGCCATAAGCGAAGATTCAGCTGCGTAAGCAGCGAAAAGCAGCGCGGGCTGCGAATCTGAGCTGCATGGCTGAATAGTTGACTATTACTTGAACATTTTGAATATGGATTCTGTCAGATGTATTTTGACAAACATCTGAAAATCTTCTAAAATGGAAGAAATAACAAGATCAGGAAAGATGAGGACTTAATTATGAAAACAGGATTTATCGGGCTTGGATTGATCGGTGGTTCGATCGCAAAGGCCATCCGCCAGTATTTTCCGGAAAGTGAGATCGTCGCTTTTGATAAAAGCCGGGAAACGCTGGCCCTTGCAACTGCCGAATCGGTCATCAATACGGCGGTAACAGTCATTGACGAAAATTTCAAAGGGTGTGACTATCTGTTTCTGTGCACACCGGTCATTTACAATTCTGCCTATTTAAGCCAGATAAAGCCGTTTCTCTCAGAGAAAACGATCCTGACCGATGTCGGCAGCGTCAAGACGCCGATCCATCAGGAGGTGGAAAAACTTGGGCTCTCCGACTTTTTTATCGGAGGACACCCGATGGCAGGATCAGAAAAATCCGGATATGTGAATTCCAAGGCGGTTCTGATTGAGAATTCCTACTATATTCTCTCTCCGTCCAGACCTGAACAGAAGGAAAAAATACAGGCCTTCACAGAGTTTATTCAGGCAATCCGCGCGATTCCGGTCACACTGGACTGCAGGACGCACGATTACATCACAGGAACGATCAGTCATCTGCCGCATGTAATCGCCTCCGGCCTTGTCAATTTCGTCCGGGATCATGATACGACGGATGAACTGATGAAACTATTAGCCGCCGGCGGTTTTAAGGATATCACAAGGATTGCATCCTCTTCCCCGACGATGTGGGA
Organism: Sellimonas catena; assembly: GCF_027924685.1. NCBI lineage: Bacteria > Bacillati > Bacillota > Clostridia > Lachnospirales > Lachnospiraceae > Sellimonas > Sellimonas catena. The sequence continues at coordinate 26,006 of NZ_BSBO01000028.1, read as the reverse complement.
ACACATCCTTATGACAAACCGGGAAAATGTCTCCGAGATTCTCGGAAACTACATCAAGACACTGGAGGATGCCAAAAAGCTGATTGATGCAGGCGATTCCCAGGGAATCTACAATTTCTTCGACACTTCACGGAACTACCGGAATTCTGTTCCGGATATTTCCGCCGGGCCGATCAAAAAGCTTTTTGCCATCTACTGTGATATCATCGATGAGGCGGGCGGGATTGCCACCATCGCAACCATCCTTGCCTCCAATAATATCAGTATTAAAAATATCGGGATCATTCACAACCGCGAGTTCGAAGAAGGTGTTCTCAGAATTGAATTTTATGAAGGTGCCGCTCAGGAAAAGGCAGCCCAGGTTCTCCGCAGACACCGCTATACGGTCTATGAGCGTTCCTGATAGCCGAAAATGATATAAGGGAGATTATTTATGAGACAGATCAAATCATCCTCTCCTCTGAAAGGAGAGATTACCATACCGGGAGATAAATCCATCTCCCACAGAAGCATTATGTTCGGAGCCCTTGCAAAGGGCGTGACCTCCGTCCGCCACTTTCTGGAGGGTGCGGACTGCCTTTCTACCATCGGATGCTTCCGTCAGATGGGAATTGAAATCCAAAAAGAATCTGACGGCCGGATTCTCGTCCACGGCAAAGGAATCCGCGGGCTTACCGCTCCTGCCGCCACACTGGATGTGGGAAACAGCGGTACAACTACAAGACTGATTTCCGGAATCCTAAGCGCCCAGAATTTTACTTCTGTACTTTCCGGAGATGCGTCATTAAATTCCAGACCTATGGGACGGATCATCCACCCGCTTTCCATGATGGGCGCACAGATCAAAAGTCTCCGCGGAAATGACTGTGCCCCACTTCAGATCGACGGTCGCATGGATCTTCACGGAATCCACTACGATTCTCCGGTAGCCTCCGCCCAGGTCAAATCGGCCATCCTCCTTGCAGGGCTGTATGCTGACAGAGAGACTTCTGTCCATGAGCCGGCTCTTTCCAGAAACCATACCGAGCTGATGCTCTCCCAGTTTGGAGCCGATCTTCATACAGAGATCCTAAAAGACGGCTCCGCCGAAATCCGGATTTCTCCATGTGAAGAGCTTTACGCCCAGGACATTCTTGTACCGGGCGATATTTCCTCCGCGGCCTATTTTATCGCTGCCGCCCTCTTGGTACCGGGATCAGAAGTTCTGATTAAAAACGTGGGGATCAACGAAACCCGTGCTGGAATTTTAAAGGTCTGCAAAGATATGGGGGCCGATATTACCTATCTCAATCAGAATCAGGGTGCGGGAGAACCGACCGCAGATCTTCTCGTACGCAGTTCCAGTCTTCACGGCGTCTGCATCGAGGGAACGGTAATCCCGACGCTGATCGATGAAATTCCGATGATCGCCGTCCTTGCCGCATTTGCCAAGGGCCAGACCATCATCCGCGATGCGGCAGAGCTGAAAGTGAAAGAAACCGACCGGATCCGGACCGTAACGGAAAATCTGAAGGCCATGGGCGCAGATGTCACTCCAACCGACGACGGCATGATTATTCAGGGCGGGAAACCGCTCCACGGTGCCGAAATCCACCCTTACATGGACCACCGTATCGCCATGGCATTTGCTGTGGCAGGACTTGCCTCTGAAGGGGAAACAACGATTCTGGAAGAACAGTGTGTCGATGTCTCCTATCCGGGATTTTTTGAAGCTCTGCACACACTTACCGTATAATCTTTCGAAAAGAAAGGGGTGTCTTATGATGACCAATGAAGAATTATTCGCCTCCATCTATACACACGATACGATCTATCTGCCGCCAAGCGAACAGGACTGCGCGGCCTTGGAGGTTGCCCTTGGATGCAGCCACGCGAAATGCCGGTTCTGCGACTTTGCAAAGGACCCGTTCCAGATTCATTCCATGGAACAGATCCGGCGGAACATGCAGATCCTGGGCCGTTTCCGCCCGGATGCGTACCGGCTCTTTCTGCTGGGAGAAAACGCCTTTGTTCTTGATTATCAGAAGCTTTGCCAGATTTTTGATATGACAGATCAGTATATGCCGAATATTCACGAATTTTCCATGTATTCCCGCATAGACGACATTGCACGGAAAACGGATGAAGAGCTTCGGATGCTCCATAAGATGGGACTTTCCACCCTCCACATCGGACTGGAAAGCGGAAGTGATTCCATCCTGCTTGAGCAGAATAAAGGAGTCACCTCCATGGATATGCTTGTACAGCTTCGAAGGCTGGAGGCTGTGGGAATCGAATATTATGTCACCATTATTCTTGGACTTGGCGGGCGCCGTTTTTCCGTCCACCATGCCCTTGCCACCGCCCGGCTGCTAAACCAGCTGCACCCGGCGGATATCTGGTGTCTGAAGCTGAAACTCTGGCCGGACACCCCGCTTTATAAGGATGCAAAGAAAGGGCACTTCGACATGATGAACGATGCCGAGATGCTCTGGGAGGAACGGATCATGCTGGAAAATCTGACCGTCAAAGACTGCATGTTCCATGACACTACCGTCCTCAATACCTATACCATCCAGGGACGCCTTCCGGAAGAAAAAGCTTCTCTTCTGGATGCGATCGATATGCTTCTGGCATCCTGTGGATTTTAAATGTAAAAATGAAAACCAGGGAGAATAAACATATGAAACGGAATCCAAACGCCTGCTTAATCTGCGGCAAAGAATTGATTTATACAGAACACGCAAAGGAAATGGAATGTTCCATCTGTCATCAGACGTTTTTATCCAATGCCTGCTGTGAAGATGGACATTTTGTCTGCGATTCCTGTCACGAAGCAAAGGGACTTGAAGCCATCCGGGACTTCTGCCTTTCCACGGATCTGAAAGATCCGATTCAGATCGCACAGCAGATCATGCAGAATCCTTTTATCTATATGCATGGACCTGAACACCATATCCTCGTCGGCTCCGCCCTTCTGACCGCTTATAAAAACTGTGGAGGCAGTATCGATCTTGAGGAAGCACTCTCTTTAATGGAAGAACGTGGCAAACAGGTGCCTGGCGGTGTCTGCGGCTTCTGGGGATGCTGCGGTGCCGGAGTCAGCACTGGAATATACTGCTCCATCCTCTCAAAGGCAACTCCTCTTGCCGGTACTTCCTGGGGGCTTTCCAATCAAATGACCTCCAGGTCTCTGGAAAACATTGGAACTCACGGCGGTCCAAGATGCTGCAAACGGGATTCATTCCTTGCTATTTTAAGTGCAGTAGAATTTACAAAAGAGCATTTTCAGGTGGAACTCCCGGTTTCCTGCAGCATCCGCTGTTCTTTCCATGAAGAAAACGGACAGTGTCTGAAAACCCTCTGCCCGTTCTATCCACTTTCCTGATATGTAATCAAAACTTTTTCCATGCTCCCGGATGGAATAATAAAAGAAGCGGAAACAGTTCCAGCCTTCCGGCGAGCATGTCAAAGATCATAACGAGTGTCGTTCCATTGCTGAACGCACTGAAATTTCCTGTCGGCCCGACCATTTCAAGTCCAGGGCCGACATTATTTAATGTCGTTGCTACTGCTGTAAAATTTGTTACCAGATCGAAATCATCAATTCCAACCAGCAGTACCGAAAACGCAAAAATCAGAATATAAATAATCATATAGACATTTGCAGCCCTGAGTACTTCGTGTGAAATCAGCCGTCCGTCCATCTGAAGTTTCTTGACTCCGGTAGGATGTACAAGCTGGTTCAGTTCTTTTCTGATGGTCTTTCCGAGAATCAGAATACGGGATACCTTGATTCCTCCTCCGGTACTTCCCGCACATGCCCCTACAAACATCAGCATGACCAGAATGGTCCGGGGCACCTGTGCCCAGAGGTTAAAGTCTGTCGTTGCATACCCGGTCGTTGTAATAATAGATCCCACCTGAAAAGCAGAATGCCGGAAAGCCTCTTCTGCGGTCGGATAGGAAGACCGGATATACAAAAAGATCACAAGCACGGCCGCCGCAATGATCCCAAAATACCATCTGACTTCCTCGCTTTTTAATGCTTCTATCGGTTTTTTCAGAAGCAGAAGGAAATAAAAATTAAAATTAACACCGAACAAAATCATGAAAGTTGTCACTACATACTGCAGATACGGCGAATATCCGGCAAGACTGTCGTTCTTAATTCCAAAGCCGCCGGTCCCGGCCGTTCCAAATGTGATGGTAAGTGCGTCAAACAAAGGCATCTTCCCGGTCAGAAGAAGTATGATCTGAATGATTGTCATGACAATATAGATCTGATACAGAACTTTTGCCGTACTCTTGATTTTGGAAGTCATTTTTGTGACGGACGGTCCCGGACTTTCCGCCCGCATCAGATTGATATTTTTTCCTCCGCTCAGCGGCAGAATCGCCATAATGAAAACGAGTACTCCCATTCCGCCGATCCAGTGGGTAAAACTTCTCCAAAAGAGAATACAGCGCGGCACTACCTCCACATTCGTCAGAACGCTGGATCCGGTGGTTGTAAATCCGGATACTGCCTCAAACAACGCTTCCACCGGATTTGGAATCACTCCGCTTATCACAAATGGTACCGCCCCCACGATGCTCAGTACAATCCATCCAAGGGCAACGCTGGCAAATCCTTCCCTGGAATGGAAGTCTTTGTTTTTGGGTTTCCGAACCGTCAGCGGTATTCCGATTACCAGTGCAGCTGCCATTGTAATCAAAAAAGAAATTCCGCATTTTTCCTGATAAATCACCGCCACAAGACAGGAAGGAAGCATAAACGCTGCCTCAAAATTCAGTATCCACCCTACGATATACATTACCATAGAATAATTCATAGTCTTTACTCCTTTTCCCCGTCTGGTCTCTCATTAATATTTCAGAATATCCGTAATGTCGTGAAGACCCTTGTGAGTTGTCACGATAATCACGGAATCCCCTACTTTCAGCATGTCCTGTCCACGGGCCATCTTCAGTTTTCCATATCTGCTGATATAACATACAAGCAGATGATCCTTTAACGGAAGATCCATAATCCTCTGGTTTGTGACACTGGAATCTTCCCGGATGACAAACTCCAGCGCTTCCGCCTGTCCGTCCAGGATTTTGTAAAGAGTCTCCACATTGCTTCCAAGGGAATTCTGCATCGCTCTTGTATAGCGGACAATGTGATCCGCCGCAAGGTTTTTCGGATAGATAACGCTGTCAATATCCAGTTCATCCACTACTTCCTCGAAGTGAATCCGGTTGACCTTGGCAATCAGTTTTGCGTTCGAGTATTTTCGTGCAAGCAGTGCAAGCATCAGGTTTTCCTCATCCATATTGGTCAGCGCCACAAAGGAATCCGTATGCATCAGACCCTCTTCCAGGAGAAATTCCTTGTCAGTTCCGTCTCCCTGAAGAATCGTAGCTTCCGGCAGCTGTTCACTGAGCATCTCACACCGCTCTTTATTCTGTTCTATAATTCTGACATCCACCCTCATTTCGAGAAGCTGCTTTGCAAGATAGTATGCTATCGTGCCCCCGCCTACAATCAGTGTACTTTTTGCCTGATGGGTCGGAATCCCCATTTTGCGGAAGAACTTTGCCGTCTCCTTCGGCACTGCCATCATGGATACCAGATCGTTGTTCTTCAGAACAAAATCTCCGTTCGGGATCACAACCTGTCCCTGTCTCTCCACGCCGCAGATCATAATATCACACTTCATTTTGGAAATAATATCCGCGACCTGAAGTCCGTCCATATGGAGTTCCGGATTCATCCGGAATTTGATCATTTCCACCCTTCCTCTTGCAAATGTATCAACCTTCTTGGCGTACGGAAGACGAAGCAGCTGGGAAATCTCCTGAGCGGCCGTCAGCTCCGGATTGATAACAGCCGACAGGCCCATCTGGCGCTTGATGAAGTTTACTTCCTTGCTGTAAATCGGATTTCTTACTCTTGCAATTGTCTGGCACTTTCCCGTCTTCTTCGCGATCAGGCAGCAAAGAAGATTCAATTCGTCTGAACCGGTAACTGCGATCAGAAGTTCCGCATCCATGACACCGGCCTCCACCTGTACCTGATGGCTGGCACCGTTTCCCACAATCCCCATCGCATCAAACTCTTCTTCCGCCTCTTCCACTTTCTTTTGATTCAGGTCAATAATCGTAATATTATGATTTTCAGAGCTAAGCTGGTCTGCAATTGTTGTTCCTACTTTTCCAGCTCCTACAATAATGATATTCATGACTCCTCCTGCGTAAACAAAAAAATTTCATATAATTTATATAAAATCTTAATCATTATACTCCTTTTCCGCAGAAAAGCAATATCTTTCTCCAAGATTTTACATTGACCCTGACCGTACTTTTCTTTTCATGCAAAAAGACACCTTCCGGCGTCTTTCTGCTATCATGGCTACACAATATAATGTTATTTGTTCAGTCCCATTTCTTCACGCACTTCGATGAAGCATTTTACGATGAAATCGATATCTTCTTTTGTATGGCTTGCACATACCTGTGTACGGATTCTTGCTTTTCCCTTCGGTACTACCGGATAGGAGAATGCTACGACATAAACACCTTTTTCCATCATTCTCTTAGCGAATTCAGTAGCTGTCTTCTCATCGTAGATCATAACCGGCACACATGGATGTGTTCCCGGAATAACGTCAAATCCATTTTCATCCAGTTTCTGGCGGTAGTAAGTAGTAACTTCCTCCAGATGGTCACGGAGTTCTGTGCTTTCGCTTAACATATCAAACAGTTCCATGCTTGCTCCGACAATTGCCGGTGCAAGAGAGTTGGAGAACAGATACGGACGGCTCTGCTGACGAAGCAGGTCAATAATTTCCTGACGTCCGGATGTGTATCCGCCTGATGCTCCGCCCAGGGCTTTTCCAAGTGTTCCCGTGATAATATCTACACGGCCTTCTACTCCACAGTATTCTGCTGTACCACGGCCTTTTTTGCCTACAAATCCAACTGCGTGGCTGTCATCTACCATAACAAGTGCATTGTATTTGTCAGCAAGATCACAGATACCTTTCAGGTTTGCGATGATACCGTCCATGGAGAATACACCGTCTGTAGCGATCAGTTTGATTCTTGCTCCGGCTTCATCTGCCTCTTTTAATTTTGCTTCCAGATCTTCCATATCATTGTTTTTGTAACGATATCTCTTTGCTTTGCAGAGACGTACTCCATCGATAATGGAAGCATGGTTCAGTTCATCACTGATGACTGCGTCTTCTGCTTTCAGAATTGTCTCAAACAGACCGCCGTTTGCGTCAAAGCAGGAGGAGTAAAGGATAGTATCGTCTGTTCCAAGGAAATCAGAGATCTTTTTCTCCAGCTGTTTATGAATGTCCTGTGTTCCGCAGATGAAACGTACTGAAGCAACACCGAATCCTCTTTCATCATAAGTACGCTTTGCAGCATCGATCAGTCTCTGGTTGTTACCAAGTCCCAGATAGTTGTTTGCACACATGTTGAGGTACTCTTTTCCATCTTCCAGAACTACTTTTGCTCCCTGAGGAGAGCAGATCGGAGCTTCCCCTTTGAAAAGGCCTGCTTCCTTGATTTCATCTACTGTTTTTGTATAAATGCTTAAAATATCATTTTTACGTGCCATTTGAATCTATCTTCCTTTCTTATCTTCGATCGCTTGCCTAGTCATTGATATGAGACCAGTCAAGTACTACTTTTCCTGAATTTCCGGAGATCATTGCCTCGAATCCTTTTTCGTAATCTTTGATGTCGAAGCGGTGTGTAATGATCGGGGAAATATCAAGTCCTGCCTGAAGCATTGTGGACATCTTGTACCAGGTATCCCATACTTTTCTTCCATAGATACCGCGGATATTCAGACCATTGAAGATTACTGTCTCCAGATCGACTTTCGTTTCTGTTCCCTGAAGTCCGAGAAGCGCGATCTTTCCGCCGTGTTTCATATTGTGAATCATATCAGAAAGTCCTGCCGGGCTTCCGGACATTTCAAGACCTACGTCAAACCCCTCTGTCATACCAATTTCTTTCATGACGTCTGTCAGTTTTTCTTCTTTTAAGTTTACTGTTCTTGTTGCCCCAAGTTTTGTTGCAAGATCCAGGCGATACTGGTTCAGGTCTGTAACAACAACGTGTCTTGCTCCTGCAAATTTTGCGATTGCCGCTGCCATAATTCCGATCGGGCCTGCGCCTGTAATCAGAACATCCTCTCCCAGCATATCATAGGAAAGAGCTGTATGTGTAGCGTTTCCGAACGGATCAAAAATCGCATACATCTCTTCCGGGATATTCGGATTGCACGGCCATACATTGGAAGCCGGAATTACAAGATATTCTGCAAATGCACCATTTCTGTTAACGCCAACACCTTTTGCATCTTTGCAGTTTTCCTTGTGTCCTTCCAGGCAGTTCCGGCATTTGCCGCATGTGATATGTCCTTCACCGGATACGAGATCTCCGATCTTGAATCCCTGTACTCCAGGACCTACTTCTACGACTTCTCCGACATACTCATGACCTGCTGTCAGTCCGATCGGAATCGTATGCTGTGCCCATTCATTCCACTGATAAATATGTACGTCTGTACCGCAGATAGCCGTTTTGTGGATTTTGATCTTTACATCATTTGGTCCTACTTCCGGAATCGGTACTCTTTTCATCCATAAACCTGCTTCCGGTTTCTCTTTTACCAATGCCCACATCATGTTATCGCTCATTTTTGAATTCCTCCGTTCTTTTGACAAACTGCCTAATTTCTATCTTAATAATACTCCCTCCTTTGTAAAATTTCAAGCATTTTTTCCGTCTCTGACAAACATTTTAATCTCACTTGTCTTTTTCTCGCATACAAAGACAGTTGTCTTTCTACAAAAGGCAAGTTGATTTTTTTCCGGATTTTCTCTTTTCTTTTTATAGATCTTTTGATATAATATATAAGCTGATTCTATCAGCGACTATGGAGATGTACTCAAGTGGTCGTAAGAGGTCGCACTCGAAATGCGATAGGTCCGCAAGGGCGCGTGGGTTCGACTCCCACCATCTCCGCTTTCAAAAAGCTCTCCGGCAGTTACAGTCCTGCCCGGGAGCTTTTTTCAGTTCAACGCATTAACTTGACGTTCCGTGCTTTCAGATTGTACCATATAGTACAGATCGAAACTTATCAAATCCCTGGAGGTACTATATTATGAAGAAAAAACTCTTGTCTTATCTCCTGATCGTAGTAGGAGGCACCATGACGGCTGCCGCATTTGGTCTCTTCGTACTGCCTCAGAATTTTGTGGCAGGAGGTGTGACAGGTCTGTCTGTTATTCTGCAGAACCTGCTTCCGCTCCCTCTGTCTGCGATTGTACTTTGTATCAATATCCTTTTGTTTCTTGTCGGATGGCTGTTTGCCGGGAAGGAATTCATTTTTAAAACATTGATTATGACTTTCCTGTTTCCGGTCCTTCTGGATGTCTTCTCCCAGATCGACCTGTTTCTTCCGTTATCTCAGGATCCTTTTCTGAGCAGCCTTCTTGCCGGATGTCTTCTTGGAATCGGAAGCGGCATTATCCTGCGGGCAAATGGTTCCAGCGGCGGATTTGACATTCTCGGTGTTGTTCTCAATAAGAAGTTTCGCATTCCTGTCTCTGTTGTCATGTATGTGTGCGACTGCACCGTGATTCTTCTGCAGGCAGTCTCAAAGCCACTTCTTCAGACAGTTTACGGAATTATTGTCATACTTGTTACCAGTATCATGGTTAATAAGGTCATCACCTACGGCCGTTCAGAAGTCCAGCTTCTGATTTTTTCTTCCGAGCATGAAAAGATCCGTCAGGAACTTCTTCATACCTTTGATCTTGGTCTGACTTTCCTTCAGGCAGAGGGCGGATATCATCTGGATCCATCCAAGGTGATCCTTACCATTCTGCCGTACCGGAAGATCAACGATGTAAAAAAGATGATTTATACGATTGATCCTACTGCTTTTACTGTCATCGACAACGTCAACTACGTTGGAGGCCGTGGTTTTACTATATCCAGATAGTATTTCCGGATCGTAAAGACTTTTTTAATAGTTTCTTTCGTTTTTTAAGAATCCTTTTATCCGGCGTACACATTCCTTTCATATTTTTCCGGTATAGTATGTATTGTAATAGTTATTTAACTATGAAACCAAACATAAACCTTCCAACCCTCAAAAGAAAAAACTGGAAGCAGAATCCAAAGCCCATAGATTTCTGCTTCCAGTTTTCTTTTTTTATACTGTCTGTTACCGGATCAGCATGGCATCCCCAAAGCTGAAGAAACGGTAGCGTTCTTTTACTGCTTCCTCATATGCATGAAGCACATACTCCCTTCCTGCCAGTGCACTGACCAGCATAATCAGAGTCGATTCCGGGAGATGGAAATTCGTCAGAAGGCAGTCCAGTACTTTAAACCGATATCCCGGATAGATGAAAATCTCTGTCCATCCGCTGCATTCTGAGAGTGTTCCGTCAGGTTTTGCCGCCGACTCCACCGTGCGGCAGCTTGTCGTTCCGACACAGATCACCCTGTGTCCTTCCCGTTTTGCACGATTGATCTTTTCTGCTTCAGAAGCCTCAATCCGGTAAAACTCCGAGTGCATATGGTGTTCCTGAATATTCTCCACTTTCACCGGGCGGAAGGTGCCAAGCCCGACATGAAGTGTCACATGAGCGATCTCGACACCGCTTTCTTTGATTTCTTCCAGAAGCTCTGGCGTGAAATGCAGGCCTGCCGTCGGAGCTGCCGCGGATCCGCTGTGTTTTGCATACACGGTCTGATAGCGGTTTTTATCCTCCAGCTGATGGGTGATATACGGCGGGAGCGGCATCTGTCCAAGCTGATCCAGAATCTCCTCAAAGATTCCTTCGTAGGAAAACTGAATCAGGCGGTTTCCTTCATCCACCACGTCCAGCACTTCTCCGATGAGAAGCCCTTCGCCAAAGCTGATTTTCGTCCCGGGCTTTGCCTTTTTTCCGGGTTTTACAAGGGTTTCCCAGATGTCATTTTCTTTTCTCTTTAAAAGCAGAATCTCGATCTTTGCATTTGTTCCCACTTTGGACCCGATCAGCCGGGCCGGAATGACTTTGGTATCATTGATCACCAGGCAGTCTCCCGGCTCCAGATACTCTTTGATGTCCCGGAAGGTTCTGTGCTCAATCTCACCGGACTCCTTGTCAAGGACAAGGAGTCTCGAGCCGGAGCGGTCCTCCAGCGGGTCCTGCGCGATCAGTTCCTGCGGCAGTTCAAAATAAAAGTCTTCTTTTTTCATCATGATGACGATTCCTCTTTACTGTCTCAGTTCGATGCCCATGCTCTCCAGACCGTTGAGAATCTTTTTCATGGCTTTCGTCACGTCTGATTCCTCAAGCGTTCTGTCTTTCGCACGGAATACAATCGAATATGCGATGGATTTGTATCCTTCTTTGATCTGAGCGCCTTCATAAAGGTCAAACAGATTGTAGCTTTCCAGAATGTCTCCGCCTCTCTGCTCAATCATCGCCTCGATCTGCCCTGCAAGGATCTCTTTTGGAACTACCATACTGATATCTCTTGTCACAGCCGGGAATTTTGCGATTCCGCTGTATTTCCGGTCAAATGTTGCGCGTGCAACCACTTCCGGCATATCGATGACTGCAACGTATGCACGTCCGCCAATGCCATAATTGTCCGCAACTTCCGGATGAACTTCTCCAAGATAACCGACAACGGTTCCTTCATAAACAATATTTGCCTGACGTCCCGGATGCAGGAAGGATTTGCCCGCGTTCGGATCGTACTGTTCTTTTTTGCGCATGCCGATCTTTTCAAAGAATTCTTCCACAACACCTTTCATGCTGAAGAAATCGCCTTCTCCGTACATTCCAAGTGTAAACTGCATCCTCTCTTCCGGAAGTTCGGTAAGCGGCAGTGATTTCGGAAGATAAATATTTCCAAGCTCATAGAGTCTTACATCTTTGTTTCTCCGGTTATAGTTCGTTGCAAGGGAAGTCAGCATTCCGTTCAGGGAAATGGTACGCATAATGCTGTAGTCCTCTCCAAGCGGATTGGAAATCTGGATTGCCTGACGTTCCGGCGCATCCTTAGGAAGCAGGAGTTTATCAAATACTTTCGGACTCTCGAAGGAATATGTCATACCCTGGCTGAATCCGCAGAACTCCGCGATTTCTCTTGCGGAAGCTTCGATTCTCTGCTTGAAGGAAAGCTTTCCTGTTGTCGCTTCTCCCTTCGGAAGGGTAGTCGGAATATTGTCATAGCCGTAGAATCTTGCCACTTCCTCTGCCAGGTCCGCAAGGCGGAAAATGTCATGTCGGAAGGTCGGAGCCACGATTTCGTTTGTCTCTTCATCGTAGGCAAGTTCTACTTTTGCAAGGTATCCGATCATCTCTTCTTTAGAAATATCTGTTCCAAGAAGACGGTTGATGGCATCTGCATCAAACGGAACACGGACAGGCTCTTTTACCTTTCCATATACATCTACAGTTCCTCCGACTACTTCACCTGCCCCCATCTCTTCTACGAGCTGGCATGCACGGTCGATCGCTGCCTTTGCATTGTTCGGATCCAGTCCTTTTTCAAATTTTCCGGATGCATCGGTACGCAGTCCTACACGTTTGCTGGACTTACGGATATTTGTCCCGTCAAAGCATGCTGCCTCAAACAGAACGGTGTGCACGTGATCTGTGATCATGGAATTTTCGCCTCCCATGATTCCGGCGATTCCGATGGATTTTTCGCCGTCGCAGATCATCAGTACGTCTTTGTCAAGGTGTCTCTCCTGACCGTCCAGTGTCGTGAATGTCTCACCGTCTTCTGCATTTCTGACAATGATTTCTTTTCCTGCGATGGTATCCAGATCGTAAGCGTGCATCGGCTGTCCGTATTCTTCCATCACGTAGTTTGTGATATCAACAAGATTGTTGATCGGGCGGATTCCGACAGATGCAAGTCTTCTCTGCATCCACTTTGGAGACGGTCCGATTTTAATATTTTTTACGACTCTTGCGCAGTATCTGGAGCAGAGATCCTGATTCTTGACAGTCACTTTGATATAGTCAGAAGCATTCTCCTCATTTCCGGTCTCTTTAACAACCGGCGGATGGAAGCTCTTTCCGAATGTTGCCGCTGCTTCTCTTGCGATTCCAATCACGCTGAAGCAGTCCACACGGTTGGATGTGACTTCATATTCAAATACCGCATCATGAAGTCCAAGTACTTCAATGGCGTCTGCACCAACTTCCACATCATCCGGGAAAATATAGATTCCGTTTTCCGGTGCTTCCGGATACATTTCTTTTGTAGAACCAAGCTCTTCGATGGAGCACATCATGCCGTAACTGTCCACTCCGCGCAGTTTTCCGGCCTTGATTTCAATTCCGCCTTTCGTTTTACTTCCGTCGTGTCCGCCTGCTACACGGCCTCCCACGAGAACAACCGGAATTTTCTGTCCTTCTTCCACATTCGGCGCTCCGGTTACGATCTGAATTGTCTCGCTTCCGATATTCACCTGGCAGATGACAAGCTTATCCGCATCCGGATGCTTTTCGATCTTCTCAATCTGCCCTACCACGATCTTGTCCAGATCTTCATCCATCTTTTCATATCCCTCCACCTTGGTACCGGACAGTGTCATGGCGTCTGTGTATTCCTGCTCTGTCACGTCCAGATCCGGGACATATGCTTTAATCCATGATAATGATGTATTCATGATCTTTTTTCCTCCCTTATCCTAGAACTGCTTTAAGAATCTGATGTCGTTTTCGTACAGCAGTCTCATGTCGTCGATCTCATATTTCAGAAGGGCAATTCTCTCAAGCCCTACACCGAATGCGAAACCGGTATATTCATCCGGGTCAATTCCGCACATTTCCAGCACGTGCGGGTGTACCATTCCGCAGCCAAGGATCTCGATCCATCCGGATCCCTTACAGAAACGGCAGCCCTTTCCGCCACATTTGAAGCATGTCACATCCACCTCGGCGCTTGGCTCTGTGAACGGGAAATGATGCGGACGGAATTTTGTCTTTGTCTCCGGTCCGAACAGCTCTTTTGCGAAAACTTCCAGCGTTCCTTTCAGATCCGCAAAAGAAATATTTTTATCTACTACAAGTCCTTCGATCTGATGGAAAGACGGAGAATGCGTTGCATCCACCTCGTCAGAACGGAATACCCGTCCAGGAGAGATCATACGGATCGGAAGTTTCCCCTGCTCCATGACACGAGCCTGTACCGGGGAAGTCTGTGTTCTGAGCACGATATCCTTATTGATATAGAATGTATCCTGTTCATCTTTTGCCGGATGATCTGCCGGGATGTTGAGCTTCTCAAAGTTATAGAGATCGTATTCGATCTCCGGTCCTTCGACTACTTCATATCCCATACCGATGAAGATCCGCTCTACCTCTTCCTGGGCAATAGTGTTCGGATGACGGTGTCCCACTACATTCTTTTTGGATGGAAGCGTAACATCGATCACTTCAGCTTTTAATTTTTCTTCCCGGATCTTTGCATCCATCTTTTTCTTTGTCTCATCCAGAATACCTTCGATTTCCTGGCGGACTTCATTGACCATCTGTCCGACTTTCGGACGTTCCTCTGCCGCTACATCTTTCATTCCTTTGAGAACTGCTGTCAGTTCTCCTTTTTTACCTAAAAACCTGACACGTACATCATTTAATTTTTCCGGCACATCTGCAGACTGGATCTGCTTTAATGCTTCTTCTCTGATGCTCTGAAGCTTTTCTTTCATGATTTTCCTCCTTTACTCATCAACCAAGGCAGCCTGTACCGAACAGAAGGCTTTTCGTATTCAGGAAAGTCCAATCCCTTCCGGTAAACAAAAAAAACTCCGCCCCAAAAAGGGACGGAGAATCAATCCGCGGTACCACCCTGATTCCTGCCGTCAAAAGGCAGGCTCTCTTGTATGCGTAACGTGCACTACACGTCATTTCTTACTCTCTGTTCAGAAATGCAGCTCCTGTGGGAAATTCGGCATATCTGTCAAATCGAAAGGAGTTTCCAGCCTGCGGCTCCTTCTCTCTGTCGGAGATCAGATATCCTACTGACACATTCACAGCCTTTACTGTATCTTCTTTATTTTAAACATCCCCCTGCTCTTTGTCAAGTCCGGAACTCTCGAAAACTGCTTTAAATCCGGCGCTTTGAGGATCTTTTTCGAAACGTACAGCGCTCTTTGCAATCCGTTCGGTAAATACACTGTCGTGTTCTACAAAGATCATGGATGGTTTCCGCTCAAGAATCAGATTCTCAATCTGAATTCTTGTGAATATATCAATGTAGTTTAACGGCTCGTCCCAGATATATAGATGGGACGGCTCGCAGAGGCTCTTTGCAAGAAGCACCTTTTTACGCTGACCCTCGCTGTACTCCTCCAGACGCTTGTCAAACTGGTCTCTGGAAAAATCAAGCTTCCTCAAAACAGCCCGGAACAGCGTTTTATCAAGTCCCGCCTCCTCTTCCAGCTCCGCCAGCGTTCCTCTCATTTCAGAAGAATCCTGGCTGACAACCGAAATCTTCAGGCCGCTTCCGGTCTGAATTCTTCCCTCATCCGGCTGATAGATCCCTGCAATCAGCTTCAGAATCGTCGTCTTTCCGCAGCCATTCGGCCCTTTCAAAGCGATCCGGTCTCCCCGCCGGATTTCCAACGAAAAGTCTTTCAAAATCTGACGATCCCCGCGGGCAAACGAAATCCCTTCCACGGAAACAAGACGCTCCTTCTCATAATCCAGTGGAAACATTTTCAGTTCCTCCACCGTCTCGATGTCCTTTAAAAGCCCTGCCTTTTCTTTAGCCGCCTTCTCCATCCGGTGCTCCAGCACCTTGGACCGCTTCATCATCTTCGCCGCCTTATGGCCGATTGCACCCCGGTCCGGCTTCAGTCCTCCCACTTTATGACCGATCTTTTCTTTCTCCTTATTACCTGCCCATCTTCCGGCCTCCCTTGCCGCCGCCTCCAGATGGCGGATCTCCTTTTTCAGCTTCTGATTCTGCTCCAACTCCGCCTGATCCCGCAGACTCTTTTCTCTCTGCCATGTCTGGAAACTTCCCTTGTAGATCCGGATGCTGCTGCGCTCAATCGCCATCGTATGATCCGTACAGGCATCCAGAAGCCTCCGGTCATGGGAAACAAGAAGGAATCCCTTCTTCCTGCTCAGATAAGAGGCCAGCATCTGCCTCCCCTCCTCATCCAGATGATTTGTCGGCTCATCAATCAGAAGGAACGCATGCTCCTTGGCAAACAGCACCGCAAGCTGAAGCCGGATCCGCTCTCCCGGACTAAGCGTCCCATAAGGCCGCTCCAGGATGGCCGAATCCATTCCCATCCATTCCATCTCTCTTAAAACTCTCCAGAACTCATAATCCGGATCAATTTCCTCCAGGACCTCCAAAGAAGACTTCCTCGCATCCCGGATATCCACCGGAAAATACTCCGCCATCTCCGACATGCGGATCCTTCCCCGGTACGGATACGCACCCGATAACAGCTTCAAAAACGTCGTCTTTCCGGTCCCATTCCGACCAATCAGCCCCGTCCTCCAGTCCGTATCCAAAAGCACACTCACATGCTCAAAAATCGACTCAAAATGCGTATCATACGAAAAAGTAAGATCTATAATCTGTATCTGCGACATCCCATCATCCCCTTTCACCATGCACACACTGCAAAAAAGCCCGACTTTAACTTAGGCTATACCGGGGACGTGTTCCGGTGCATCGGAACACGTCCCCGAACATCGCCAAAAGAAAAAGAGTCATGAAAAGAACAGTTCTTCTTTTCATGACTCTTCAGGTCATCTTTTCCTCTTGTTTCTATAATGAAAAAAGAATGTCTCTTCCTGCAATGTGTACGGGCAGAATCCGCCTCCGGCGTCTTCTGTGTACGTTATGTTTCATTGTCTTAACATTTACAGGAAGTAATGATCATCCTTTCACCTCATTTCTTATTTCTTTGCCTTTCCAGTATACGGTGTGCTGCCGCTGTCTGTCAAGCCTTATCCAGATTATCTTTGAAAATGGTAATGTTGATCACGCCGCCAAGCAAAATCATGTACATACAGAAGTACAGCCAGAGCATGACAAGGACAATGGTCGTCAAACTCCCGTACATAGTGGAAAATCCCTCAAAAATGTCCAGATAGACAGAGAAAATCAGGGAAATAATCTGCCAGCCAATTGCGCTGAAAACAGATCCTGGTATCTGATGCTTCCATTTGGTTCTGATTTTTACGTCCGGCAGAAAGCGGTACAAAAGCATACAGAATAGCATCATTACTCCGACTGTCAAAGAGGTTCGGATTCGGATCAAAAAGTCGACTGCCTTTTGCAGCACCGGAGCGTTTATTTCTACGAAAATGCTGATCCGGTTTCCGAATACAGCAAGGAGAAGGCAGGAAATTATAACCAGAAGAAACAGCACCGTGTAAACGGATGCTCTAAGTCTCAGATAGAAATAGTTTCTCGTCTCCTTGCTCTGATAAATACAGTTGAGTCCGGACGTTATCGCAAGCACCCCTCTTCCAGCCGACCACAATGCGACAAGGATCGTCACTGGAATGATTGCTGTGGACTGGCTGTATACTTCATTGATAATGGATATCAGGAAGGGCGTGACAGTCTTCGGGAATACCTCCGTAACCGCCGTCATCACATCGCCTCTTGTAAGCGGCGTATACTGTACCATTGTCATTAGAAGCAGGATAATCGGAATCAGTGACAGGACAAAGAAAAACGCAGACTGAGCAGCATACGCCCCGACATGGCTTTGTGCCGCTCGATCCAATATTCTCATGATCCGGTCCCACTGTTTTTTGATCATATTCTACCTCATTCTGTCCTTTTTTCCTGTTATCATACCATCAATCCGCTGTAATTTCCACACCATCATAAAACATTCCAAGGATTGTTATATAATCTTTCCCTTTTTTTGCCATTTCATTCGCCCCATTCTGGCTCATTCCGATTCCGTGTCCATAGCCGCCTCCTTTAATGTGAAAACTTCCCCCCCGCTTTTCTACTGTAAAAAATGCACTCGGCAGCAGTTTAGCAGATGCTGCCTCTGTGCCGTCCTGTTTCTGGATTTTATACCCGTTTCCACCAAGTGCGCTACGGATTTTATTTTCCGTTCGGATCACAGCGCTTCCTTTGGATCCTGTTACTTTCATTTCCAGTGCCACATCTCCTTCCCCCCTTTTTGTAATTTCGATCTGCGAAATCGTACCGACATCCTGTCCGGTATTCAGTCCAAAGAGATTGGAAACGGTCTCAACCGGGATATCACAGCTCCAGGAAAACCACGGCAGATCTTTTTCATAGCAGGTTCCGTTTTCCTCCACCCTGGTCCCCTTCAGGTATGAATTAGCATCTGAAACTTTCGTGCCCCACGCCTCTACATTGGTGGTTCTTCCACAGGAAGTGGAAAAATAATACGCTTTCACCACAGTGTCATGATACTTCAGCTTCTCTCCCATTGTTGCGTCCACCGCGGCAATCGTCTTTTCCTGCTCGGCAGAATTTCCATAGACCTGATAAGCTGTACTGTCGTCCACATTGGCTTTATATTCCGGATACGCCTGCCCTTCCATATGACAGTAGGCATAGCTTCTTGCGCAGACTGCCTGTGCCTTTAGTGCCTCTTCTTCATAGGAAGCCGGCATCTCACTCGGCACTACTGCATACAGGTATTCTTCCAGAGGAAGCTCGTTGATGACAGCAATTCCCTGAGCGGTAGAAAACAACTCCAGTTCTCCCCTGTAGGAAGGCACTCCGTATCCTCTCTTCAGACTGGAAATCGTAATCTTATCTCCCTCTTTTTTTGTTTTTACACGGATAGTTCCGCCCTCAAACAACGGATCATCCGGGGCAATCGTCACGGTCTCGCCCTCTTTGGCTTCCCGCTTTCCTCCGGCTCCTTCGAGAAGAAGTCCTCCCCCTGCCGATACGGCTACATTTGGATGTACTTCATCCGTATACCCTCCGGTCTTTAAAAGTACCCGTATGACGGGCTGCTCCTGCTCCTCTTTTCCTTTTTGCTCCTCCGGCGTCTTCTTCTCTTTTGTTTCTTCTTTCTTGGAAACCGCTTTCTTTCCAGTCTCCGCTTCATATCCGCCCGAAACCATATGCACCAATCCTACGCACAAAAAAAGACTCAGTATAATCCCGCCAAAATAATATAAAAAATTACCGTTCCAGTGTTTTTTCATCTTACGCACCTTGTCCGCCGCATTTATCCTAATGTATGTCTCATCTGTTTTTTATATGTATGTTTCCGAAGCGGCATTCTTTCCAAAGCACCTCCTCAAAGACATGTCGAAAAAAGCCGTCCTTTTCGGAAAACTTCCGCTATAAAGTAAAAAGCAGCCGTATCACGACTGCTCTTTCTCTTTCGTACGCACCCCCAAAATGCCGGCTCCTGTATTTTGACTCCTAGCAGTCCGCTAGGTGGGCAACCGCATCTGCTTTTCTGCCTTCCACTGATGTAATGAGGCCTGACATATTACAGAGATAATAGGAATCCCGTTTAAAGTTTTGTAGGTTCAAAATTACAAGAGTTATCGAACATTTCAGGTTAGATTTATTATACCGTATCCGCTTTCATCTTTCAATATTTATTTAGAATCCTTTTCCAAACACAAACAGAAATTTCTGGAAGAGATTTTTGGACGCCATACTTTTCTCCCGTACAGAAATACAGAGTTTTTCCAGTTCTTTGAGATCTCTTTTCTCCGGATTTCTGTTTCCAAAAGCTGTTTCCAGCAACCGGATGATGATCTTCCTGCTCCTCTTGTTGGAAATATGATAGGTTTCTTTCAGGATCCGGCAAATCTCTTCCTCGTCCTCCGGAATCGGTTCCTTCCTGTCATACTCCATCATCTGATAAAGAATCCGGTACAGCCTGAGATATTTGTTCCGCAAGTCTTTCTGCATCCGGACGCTTCTCCATTTTCTTCTTCGTGCAAAAAGAAGTAAACAAAGCGCTGCCAGGGCGGCAGATACCGGGATTATCCAGATTCTTCCGGAAAGCATCTCCTCTCTCGTTCCATCTCCGTTTTGATTTTCTGATGACTGTCCTGTTCCGTCCTGTACATCTGTCTGCGTATCCGGCTGTGGTTCCTGCTGAGACGTAGAATCCTGCTCCGGTGTCTGCGGTTCTTCTGTCTGCGGATCCGTCTCCCCCACTACACTTACAGGCCCGTCCGGCTCTGATGTTCCTCCCGCAGAATTCTGCCGGTATGCCGGCGTCATTTCTGCCGGAAGCCATCCGCAGCCTTCTACGTAAACCTCCGCCCAGGCATGTGCCGTACTGTCATCGAGTTCAGCCAGATACATTCCGTCTTCTGTCTCTTCAAACTCTGACGGTCTTGCGATATATCCGGATACAAAGCGTGCAGGGATTCCATTCATTCTCAGGAACAGCACACCTGCTGAAGCAAAATGAACGCAGTATCCCTCGCGGCTTTCTCCAAGAAAATATTCAACGAAATCCTCTCCATCCGGTGTTCTCCCCGGGCTTTTTGTATAATCTGCAACTGTTCCAAGATAATCCGCCACCTCCCGGACTGTGCTGCGAAGTGTTCTTCCTCGAAGAATCCGTGCCGTATCCTCCCACTTTTCACGGAATTCTTCAGGCACCTGCAGATAGGCTTCGTTTACAAAGTCTGTATAGACTTCTCTATCTTCTGTCTGCTCATATGCCACATTTTCCGGACTGCTTTTCAACTCTCCGATATCGCCTGCCAGAACAGCTTCCACCGTATAGCTTCTTCCCCGGCCTTCCACATAGGTATCTCCATAAAAATCATCTGTCTGGCTGTTTTTATACGGAAGGTACCGGTACGCTCTGCTTGCCCCTCTTCTTGTAATTTCAGCTGTCACACTTTGATATCCGAGCTGTCCACTGTTTTCCCGCACTGTCTCATACTCTGCATTTCGTGCTCTGCTGATCTCTTCTTCGGAAAGTCCTCCTGTTTCCTTTGATTTTACCCACCGGCTGTCACGGTAATCCGTTCCGATATATCCCTGAAAATAAACGTCCTGCTCCGGCCGTTCTGAAAGGGTTACCTCAAGCTGAAGTTCACCGCTTTCCACCATTTCATCAAAAGTTCCCAGTTTCCCGTCCGACACGCCGCCGTATGCAGCCCGCGTAAAGAAGTCCTCGATCCGGTCCTGCCATGCTGCCGGATCCGCAAAAAAGGTTTCCATCTGCTGTTTCGGAATCAGCACGCCGGTTGCCAGTGCAGCAGCGGCCGCAATGACAAGCGGGCGTTTTGCGCTGACCGGACTTGCCATCACAAGGCAGAGAACCGCACATCCAATCAGCGCCGCTCCCTCCGCCCTGATTGTCATTCCGGTAAAAAACGGAAAGGAAAAGACTGCCGCATAGAGAAGAATCACAACCATGCGTAGCTTCCGGACAGATCCTGCCAGAACGCAGACTGCCAGAAACAGGCTGCAAAGTGCCAGCATCCCCGCTGCCATGGTCTTTTCGTCCGCCTGGACCCGTACTGTACTTTGTATTTCCCTGAAATACTGCTGAATCTGCAGCACGGAATTTCCGATGATCTCTTCTTTCAGCCCCTCCTGTATGGCCTCTCTTTGCACAAACCAGAACCATACCACAGGAAGAATTCCCACAGCACATCCTGCCCATACATATTTTTCCATCCACACATACGGAAACCAGCAGATCACAAACATCAGCATTCCGATTCCGAACATGCGGATATCAGCTGCCGGATCGAATACCGATCCGAAAGCAAAGTATACACCGCTACTTCCTGCTGCCGCAGACAGAAGAATCCAGATTTTTTCCCATCGATTACTATCTATCTTTTTTGTGTTCATACTCCCTGACCACCTATATTTCCAATACCGTCCTGTTTAATTCTTCTACAAATGTTTTCTCGTGAAAGAAAACCGGCATCTCCTCTCCGCACTGAATAGACAGATCTCCGCCAATACGCACCGCTTTCAAGTACGGTTCAAAAAATTCGTGCCGGTACAGATCTTCGTCAAGTCTGTCAAGTTCGGAAACCTGCGTGGAAGAAAGCGCTAAAAGCCAGTCGTAAAAAGTCTCCTCGTTCTTCACCAGAAACCTTTTAAAAATCTGTGTCCTGCTTTCTTTCCAGACCGCATAGAACCGGCAGGATTCCTCCACCATCGCCCGTCCGGCTGAAGCCGCCAGATTCAAAAACACATTGCCCGCCTCTTCTGTCATTTTCGACTCACCCGGATCCAGAAGAAGAATGACAGCCGCTCCTAGAGGAAAACTGAATTCCTTCATGTACAGCTCATCTGTTCTCGCGCTCAGCTTCCAGTGAATCTGGGCAATTCTGTCTCCCGGCTGATATTCATGGACGTCAAACACCTCGGACGTATCGTCCCCGCCCCGGTCTTTTGCGTACTCTTCGCCTTCTGTCACAAACAGGCGGACCGCTTCGCTGATCTCGGCAAGCACCGGATACGCCTTCGGCACAATGTGAATCTCCGCAGGGACAGACTGCAACTTCCGGATCCGGATCCTGAACATACCGGAAGCATCGGTCGTCACCGCTTTTTTCACTTTGACTTCATGCTTTCCACAAGCGCTGGCCTCATATGGAAACAGAAAGGTATGCTTCTCCCCTTTTTTCAGGTTCCGCACCGTCTGCTTTTTATGTTCAATCTGTACTCTGAGAAACGGGATCCGAAACACTCCGCAGTTTTCCACTACAAAAGGAATATTCAGCGTTTCTCCTTCTTCCGCCATCTGAAAATCCCCCTGCGGGCAGATCCGGATCTTCGCTCCCATCATTCTGGCCTGAAGGCACAAAATAACCGGAAATACAAGTTCTACCGCAAGTATATATCTACCGTCCGGCCACTCGTAAACGAGATTCAGATAAACTGTTGCGAGAACGGCAGCCAGATACAACCATTTTTTCATTCTCTTCTCCCTTTTCCGGCCTTTGGCTGCGTGATCATGGCAAGAATCTCCTCGATCACCTGGGAAGATTCCATCCTGGCCGCCCTGGCCCTGGCACTTAAAAACAGCCTGTGAACCGCCACATCCGGGAACACCTTCGCCACATCCTGTGGAATACAGAAAGTCCGTCCTTCCAGATAGGCATACGCCTTCGCCACTTTTGCAAGCGCAATCGTACCCCTCGGGCTGATTCCAAGCCTGACCATCTGATGGTTTCTGGTGGCCTCCACAAGCCGTCCGATATACTCATAAACCGCATCATGCACATAGACCTGTTCCACTTCCGCGCGCATCTCAAGAAGCATCTCCGTTCCGACTACCGCCTTGACCGCATCTGCCGGATTCCCTTTCTGACTGCCCTTTACGATCTCAATCTCTGCCTGGATATCCGGATAGCCCATGGAAATACAGATCATGAACCGGTCCAGCTGTGACTCCGGCAGCATCTGTGTCCCCGCAGAACCAAACGGATTTTCCGTCGCAATCACAACAAACGGATCCGGCACCGGGTATGTCTTCTGATCCACCGTCACCTGTCCCTCCTCCATAACTTCCAGAAGCGCTGACTGTGTTTTCGGTGACGTCCGGTTGATCTCATCCGCCAGAAGCAGGTTACACATCACCGCTCCCGGCTGATAGACAAACTGCTGGGTCTGCCTGTCATAAAGAGAAAAGCCGACAATATCCGCCGGCAGCACATCCGGAGTAAACTGCACCCTGTGCCGGTCCAGGCCCATACTTTTTGAAAATGCGACCGCCATCGTTGTCTTCCCGACTCCCGGAATGTCCTCGATCAGGACATGTCCGCCCGCCAGAATTGCGGCCATTACCTTTTTGATACAATCCTGTTTTCCGATGACAGCCTTCTGCACCTCCTCGATCACAGAAACGGCCGCCATCATTCCATATGTTTTCTCCATACCCTGTCCCCTTAGCTTTTTTTCCATTATATCATATCCGTGGTCCATCACACTATCTCCCATACAGATTTAACAAAAAAGACTCTGCAGAATGTTTCCACAAAGTCTTTCACATAATCTATTTAGGAAAAATATTTTTTCCGTAGTTTTCCTGTTGTAATTCCAAACCACACAAGCACAACCATCACAATTACAAAGGTGCCCCAGAAAATGGCCATATTGTCGACACCAAGACTGGTACAGGCCAGATCACAGATCCCCCAGAGGGTCACTACGATCCCCAAAATCATCACTTTCGGTGCCGCCTCTTTTATATATGCCTTGGTGTCTTTACATTTTTTCAGGTTCACTTCCTTCGGAAGCAGAACACTTTGAAAAATCTCTCCTTTTTTTATCATTTTCCAATACCCGGCCATACAATACAGTCCGCAGGCCAGGGCAATCAGTCCCCAGATCGAATCCATCCCTGTCACCTCAGTCCTAAAATTTCCTTCACTGCCGCTTCCATCTCCTGTGCATCGCACTCTCTCGTATGTCGGATTTCAGCATTTCTGATCTCTTCCACCGCCTTCGGGATCTCTGTCCCGGAAATACGGCTCAGTTCATCGGCAAGGGCAATGCCTTCCTGACCTTCATATTCGCCTGGCCGTATGGCGTTAAGAACGCTTTCCGCAAACTTGTATGGACTTGCCGTTGATGCGATGATCGTCTTTGCCGGATCGTTGCTGTCTCTGCGATACGCTTCGTACACCGCGGCAGCAACCGCTGTATGAGTATCCATCACATATCCTGTATTCTCGTAGGTGTCGCGGATGGCTTTCTTCATCTCGTCCGCCGATGCATACCCGGCAGCAAAATCGGACAGCTCTGCTTTCATCTTTCCGTTAATTCCGTAACGTCCGTTTTCGTTTAATTCCTTCATCAGCTCACGGTTTTTCGCCTCATTTCTTCCGGAAATCAGGTAAATCAGCCGTTCCAGATTACTGGAAATCAAAATATCCATAGATGGAGATTCTGTCAGGATAAATTCCCGGTTTTTATCATAGGTTCCGGTCTCGAAAAAGTCAAAGAGCACTTTATTTTCATTGGAGGCGCAGATCAGCTTTGCAATCGGAACTCCCATCTGCTTTGCAAAGTAGGCGGCAAGAATATTTCCGAAATTTCCCGTCGGTACAACGACATTGACCGCCTCTCCTTCCTGAATCTCTTCATGTTTCAGGAGACACCCGTAAGCATGGACATAGTAGACAATCTGCGGGACAAGCCGTCCGATATTGATGGAATTTGCAGACGAGAACCGGAAGCCTGCTTTCTGAAGCTCTGCTTTGAGTCTCTCATCTTCAAACATCTTTTTCACACCGCTTTGTGCTTCATCAAAATTTCCATGAATAGCGATGACCGCCGTATTGTCCCCCTTCTGTGTTACCATCTGAAGCCGCTGCACATCGCTGACTCCTCCTTTTGGATAAAAGACGATGATCCTCGTCCCCTCCACATCTGCAAATCCGGCAAGGGCCGCCTTTCCGGTATCACCGGACGTGGCAGTCAGAATCACGATTTCGTCAGTGACGTGATGCTTTCTGGCAGCTGTTGTCATCAGGTGCGGCAAAATGGAAAGCGCCATATCTTTGAACGCGATCGTCGGACCGTGGAACAGTTCCAGATAATAGACTCCGTCCACCTTCGCAATCGGTGCAATCTCTTCGTTATCAAACTTGTCATCGTAGGCTGCACGGATACATCCTCTAAGTTCCTCTTCCGTAAAGTCGGTAAGAAACTGCTTCATCACGACATAGGCAGTTTCCTGATAATCCATCCCGGCAAGATCCGCAAGCGGAACAGGAAGCTTCGGAATATATTCCGGCACAAAGAGCCCTCCTTCATCGGAGAGTCCTTTTAAGATTGCCTCCGAAGCAGTCAACATGACATTTTCGTTTCTCGTACTTCTATAAAACAACTCCATGGCGTTTCCTCCTTGTCCTTTTCTGATCTGCAATTTTCAGAAATTGTACCAAGTCGCTAGCGCGACGGCTAGTGCAAGGTACGCATTTCCATCACTTTTTTCCAAAAAAAGTAGCAGTTTTTGTATTTATGTTGTATTGTTGAGTTACCACACACACCAATCTTCATAA
>NZ_BSBO01000027.1:0-63344 GCF_027924685.1 Sellimonas catena | reverse complement strand
AAGGTTTCTATATCTTCTGATCCTGCCAACGTCTTATTGTCATACCCAAACGCACGTTTATCTAACATATGTTCGATGAACATGCGTTCTTTTTTTGACTGCTCCAAAAACGCAATTTCCTATAAAGTAAAAAAGCGACCACTCTCATGGTCGTTCCTACCTTACTCTATACACACTTTTTCTTTCTGTTGTGTTTCCTGTACCTATTCGCCCTCCTTCCTCCACGCAATACACCGCTATACACAGATATAACCCTGCTCCATTTTAGGGTATCCGAGAAATACGGTATCATATGCGTCAAGATTCTCGACACTGGATGTCAGTTCCGGCCTTGCGTCCTCTCCCCGTTCTTCATTTGCCCGTTCCAGACAGGCATCCCAGTCGCTTGGATAAGGATCGGTAACCTGAATGGAGAACAGATCGCCTCCGGTTTCTTCCTGCACCCATCCTGCCAGCTCCTGAACATTTCCCGGCGCAATTACGCTTGGAGAAGCAACTGCGTCTACATCCTCTTCCAGAATCGCATTCTCCGCCCAGGAAAAATAGGCTACCAGAATGTTAGAGCCTGTTCCCTGTGTCTCCTCACCGGTCTGTGCCGTATCTTCCTCCGCTGTTCCCTGAACGGTATCTTCCTGATCCGTCTCGTCTCCGGCAGAGTCTGTTCCGGACTGCTGTGTTGTTCCCTGTGTATTGTCCGCACTTCCATTGCTTTCATTGCCGCATCCGGCAAACGTCAATACCATTGATAAAACCAGACATAATGAAATCATTCGTTTTTTCATAAATCCGTCCTCCCATCTGTGTTGGATTCCATTTCATACAGAAGGTTTTCCTTCTATACCTTTATTATACGGACGGTATTTCCCGGAGACAAATACTTATCCTGCATAAGGAATGATACAAAAAATGAATGAAAAATCACCATATCTGCGGTATTCTTTCCGCAAATATGGTGAGATCCCCTTCTCTCCAAAGATCAGTCTTTTTCTGCCCGGCCGGATTTTGGAAGCTCCGGAAATGGAATAAACGGTTTCGGATGTTCTTCATGTTCTCCGATCATTTTCTCCATCCAGATCATGTTATACCATCTTCCGAATTTGTATCCGCACTGGTGGAATTCCCCTACCAACCGGTATCCCATGTGGGCATGAAACTGCGCACTGTTCTTCGTCAGATATTCATCTTCCGTCTCCGGATAGCCGATACAGGCATTCAGGTTCGTGATGTGCTGTGCCCGGGCAATTTCTTCCACCGCCTGATACAGCGCCCGTCCGATTCCTGTTTTTCGCACCTGTTCTTTTACATAAATGGAAACCGAAGTAGACCAGTCATATGCCTTTCTTCCGATGAAGGAATCAAGATAAACATAGCCCACCGCTTCTCCGGATATTTCCGCCACCAGATACGGATACCTCTTTAAAATCCTCCGGATTCTGTCCCGGAATTCTTTCACATCCGGCACTTCATACTCAAATGTAATTGCAGTCTTCTCGACATAAGGTGCGTAGATCGCGAGAAGCTGTTCTGCATCATCAGGACCGGCTGTCCGGATCCGGATTTTCGTCTCTTCCATCCTGTTGTTCCTCCTTTATCTGATGGGTTCCATAGTCCAGACACATGGACACAAAAGTCTGCATGCTTCTGGTAATATATTTGCTTTTATGATAAATAATATTAAGTTTTCTTTCAATCGGCCGGCGCAGGAATGCCTGACAGACCAGACCCTGTTCCAGATCCCGCTTCACAAGCAGATAGGGAAGGACTGCAACGCCAAGCCCTTTTGCCACGCCCTGCACAATCGCCTGGGTACTGGAACTTTCCCATGCCGGATGGACGGTGATCTGCTCCATGTCGAAGCAGGCATCCAGAATCTCTCTTCCGGCGCTTCCCTTTTCCCGCATCAGAAACGGATTCTCTGCCATCTCTCTCAGTGTGACATCGCACTTCCCCGCCAGAGGATGCTCCGCCGGTACAATCGCTACAAGGGAATCCTCCAGAAACGGTACCGCACATACGGAATCTGAAGACGGCTGGTTCTCAATCAGGCCAAGATCAATTTCATTTTCCAGCAAAAGCCTTTCAATCGTTCCCGACTGATTGACGACAGCCTCCATCCGGATTTCCGGAAACTGCTCCTGAAATTCTTTCATCAGGGGCGGCAGGATATGAGTCCCGATCGTAATGCTGGCTCCAACCCGGATTGTCCCGATCTCATCTCCGTTTTTCAATTCCTTTTCCATTGCCTCAAACAGGGAGACAATGTGGACGGCGTATCCGTAAAATTCTTTCGCGGCGGCGGTTGGATAAATCCGTCTTCCGATCCGCTCGAAAAAGTGCTGCCCGTAATATTCTTCCAGTTCTTTGATCGTAACGCTCACAGACGGCTGTGCCAGATGAAGCTCTTTTGCCGCCTTTGTGATGCTACTGTTCTGGTAGACCGACACGAAGATTTTCATATGCCGAAGTGTCATGGTTCCTCCATATATAAGAAATTCATTATCTATTTTATAGAATAATACTATTTTTCATATAGATCAAGACCAGTTATACTAAAACAGGAGGGAGGACATTCCAATGGAAAAGAAACATAAGATTCTGTTAAAGTTATTTATATCAACGTTTTATCTCAGTGCCTTCACCTTCGGAGGCGGCTATGTCATTGTAACACTGATGAAGAAAAAATTTGTCGATCAATATCACTGGATTGAAGAAGAAGAAATGCTGGATCTGGTTGCTATCGCCCAGTCCGCCCCGGGAGCCATTGCGGTCAACGGCGCCATCGTCGTCGGGTATAAGCTTGCCGGAATTGCCGGAACGATCACTGCGGTCATCGCAACCATCCTTCCGCCTTTTCTTGTGATTTCTGTGATATCCATCTTTTATGAGGCGTTCCGGGACAATCAGGTCGTAAGCCTTGTGCTGGAAGGAATGCAGGCCGGTGTCGCCGCTGTCATCGCATCCGTCGTCTGGGAAATGGCAGCCGGAATTCTTCTGGAGAAAAAATGGCTCTCTATTTTAATTATGGCGGGAGCCCTCATCGCTGCATCCTGCCTTGGTATCAATGCCGTCGTTATCATCCTTGTCTGCATTGCTGTCGGTCTGCTGAAGACATTTATGCCGGGAAGAAAGGGGGATCCATCATGATTTACCTTCATCTGTTTCTCAGTTTCCTTCAGATCGGCCTGTTCAGCTTCGGAGGCGGCTATGCGGCCATGCCTCTGATTCAGGACCAGGTCGTTACCTTGAATCACTGGCTCTCCATGAAGGAATTTACGGATCTGGTTACCATTTCCCAGATGACACCAGGTCCAATCGCCATCAATTCCGCCACCTTTGTCGGAATCAAAATCGCAGGAATTCCCGGCGCCGTAGCGGCCACCTTCGGCTGTATTCTTCCATCCTGCATTATCGTCACGATCATTGCAAGACTCTACTTAAAATATCGGAATATGGCAGCACTCCAAAGCGTTCTTTCCACGCTGAGACCTGCAGTTGTCGCTTTGATTGCCTCGGCAGGAATCTCGATTCTGATTTCCGCTTTCTGGCCGGAAGGATCGATCCGATTTGCCTATACCAACTGGATTCTGGTCGTGCTTTTCTTCTTCTGTTTTCTCTTACTCCAGAAATGGAAGGCAAATCCGATCCTTGTCATGGTACTTTCCGGCATTCTCTATGCAGGTATTTCCCTGCTTATCGAATAAAACAAACGGGAGATCTGTCTTTGATCTCCCGTTCTATCATTCATTTCTAAATTTTAATCAGCAGAGCTGCTTTCCATCGCTGAATGCGTTTCCTACTGCTTCTCCCAGTGCCGTATAGGTATTGTGAACCGGATCAAAGGTAATTGGGCACCATTTAGAAAGATCTACCGTTCCTTCTGCGTCCAGAATGGATTCATCCACACTGACATTGACGATTTCTCCGATGATATTGCCGTCTTCGTTTACTTTTTCCAGCTTACATTCCAGTGCCATCGGCAGCTCATCAATCAGCGGAGCATCTACGAACTCGCTCTTTGTTGTATGGAATCCCGCCTTCGCAAGTTTATCCGGCTCTTTGTTGGCGGATACGATACCAACATAATCGGATGCAACAAGGTTCGCTTTGTCTGCAAAGCTGACAGTAAACGCTCCTCTTGCCTTGATATTGGCAGTTGTCTTATGTCCAGCGCTTAAACAGAGGACTACCTTTCCCGTATCATAAATTCCGCCCCATGCCGCATTCATGGCATCCGGGGTTCCATCCTCTCCGTATGTTCCGATAATCAGTACCGGAAGTGGATACATCCATGTTTTCTGTCCAAAATTTTTTCTCATAACGAAAATGCTCCTTTCTTATGCTTGCTGAAAATATGCGTCAATTTCCTGCATCCGGCTCATCTGGTCTACGTGGAACGGACATCTGCGGTTACAGTGTCCACACCGGATACAGTCGGAAGCATTCTTTTCCAGCTTCTGATAATGTCCAACGGCCATGGAATCTCCTGCCTTTGCAAGATCATAGTACTTGTTGATCAGAGCAATGTCAAGTCCTGCCGGACATGGGTGGCAGTGATTGCAGTAGACACAGCTTCCTTCGGCCTCCTTTGGTACCAGTGTTCCGATCACGGAGTAATCTTTCATAGGAATATATAACCAAAAACTATGTTTACGGCTTAATGGTCTTCACTCTCAGGAAGAAATACAACAGGTGACATACCCACACAACCGCCAGACAGATCCGACCGGCCGGAACATTGCTCATCATCAGAAATCCCGCCGCCATGACCACGGTCACGGTCCCAACAATCCGAATCTTTGTCCTCATAGTCATGGCACGCTGTTTTACAAAACTGTCCAGATGTTTTTTATAAAGTTTCGTTCCTACAAACCAGTCGTGAAGACGCTTTGAGCTTTTCGCAAAGCAGAATACTGTAGCCATGAAAAAAGGCACGGTCGGAAGAACCGGCAGGACGATTCCTGCCGTGCCAAGTCCCAGGCAGAGAAAACCCAGTATGATCCAGAAAATCCTGAACGGATTCTTATTCTTCATTATTATTTCACTCCCGTTAAGCCGGACCGGATGTGAGCTGTCACACGGTCAGGACAAATTTTTTCCCTTCAATGGTTGTCACTCCCAGAGAGATCCCGTACAAATCCCGGATGCATTCTTCTGTAATCACTTCATCCGGAGCTCCCTGAACTGCAACCTCCCCCTCTTTCAGGCCGATGATGCGGTCTGAAAAGTGGATCGCCTGATTCATATCATGGAGCACCATGATAATAGTGATCCCATACTCCTGATTGAGTTTCTTCACCAGTTTCATGATCTCGATCTGATAACGGATATCCAGATAGGTGGTCGGTTCATCCAGAAAAAGGATCTTCGTATTCTGCGCAAGCGCCATGGCGATCCACACCCTCTGACGCTGTCCGCCGGAGAGACGGCTTACTTCCCTGTCCCGGTATTTTAAGATATTGGTAACCTCCATGGCCCATCGGATCATTTTTTCATCCTCGTCGCTTCGTCCCTGCATCATCTTTCTGTGAGGAGTTCTTCCAAAGGATACAAGCCTCTCCACAGTAATGTCATCCGCGGAGGAATTATACTGATGGACAATGGACACCCTCTTTGCGAAATCTTTCAGACCCAGATTCTGGATATTCTTCCCGTAAAGGAAAATATTCCCTTTACGCGGATAAAGATTCTTGGTCATCAGATTGAACAGGGTTGATTTTCCGCACCCGTTCGCTCCCATGATGGTTGTGATCTTCCCTTCTTCTATGGTAAAAGACGTGCCCTTTAAGACTTTGTTTTTCCCGTAGGAAAAAAACAGATCACGCACTTCCAAGGCCGGTTTCCTCTGTTTTGTATCAGGCTGCATATTTCTTTGACCTCCTTAACAAAATGATAAAGAACGGACCGCCGATCACGCTCATTATAATGGACGCCGACACTTCGTAAGGTGCTGCCACGGTCCGGCCGATGGTATCCGCAAGCAGAAAGGTAAATGCACCTGCCAGCATGGAAAATGGTACCAGTGCCCGGTGGTCGCTCCCGACAAGCAGCCGCCCGATATGAGGTACGATAAGCCCCAGGAAGCTGACAGCTCCCACGACCGCTGTAGAGATACTAGCCAGAAGCACCGCAACCAGAGAAACCAGAATCCGAATCAGATTTACGTTGACACCAAGACTTCTGGCTGTCTTGTCTTCCAGAGACATCAGGTTGCACATCTTTGTAAACAAAAGTGAAAGGACAAGCCCTGTAATTACATAGGGGAGAAGGGTCTGTACATCTTCCCATGTTTTCTGAGTGATATTCCCTTCCACAATGGATGCCACACCGGAGGAAGTTCCTCCGCTCATTGCATTCAGGGCATCTGAAAGACCGGTGAACATGGCGCTTACCGCAACACCGGTCAGGATGATGCGAAGCGGGCTTAATCCTCCTTTCCACGACAGACTGTATACCAGAAAAAAGGCCAGTACCCCGCCTACGAACGCGAAAAGCGGGGTAAAGAAATAAAGGACCGGCAAGAAGGCCGTGATCAGTACCGCGACAAAACCGGCTCCTCCGGAAATCCCGATAATTCCAGGGTCTGCCAGCGGATTTTTCAGCACTGCCTGGAAAAGGACGCCCGAGACCGCTACTGCCGCCCCTGCAAACAGGGAGATCACGATCCTCGGGAAACGCAGGTCATAAATAGCCGCCACATCATCGATCCTTTTGATGAACAGTCCCCTGAACAACTCTGAAGGAGAAACCTTCAGGCTTCCGATATTGACGGACACAACGATCAGCAGCACGAGCAGGACTCCTGTGACGATAAAGGAGGCTGCCGCCCGGGCTGTTTTTCGTTTTTTCCGGCTTTGGTCCTGCCTGCCGGATTCTTCTCTGTCTTCACTCATAGCTCATCCTCCTTACTTTTCCTGTTTCTCATCCTCTTCATTCTCCGGATAAAGCATCGGCTGGAGTTCCTCCAGTGCTTCCGGATAATTGAAGTTCGCGCTCATACCAAAATATTCATAGGTCAGATCGTATACCCGTCCGTTCTTCACAGCGTCAAAATGCTGCCAGATATCATCAGTGGCAAATTCTTCGTTGAACATCTCCACGATCTGATCCGGGAGCGCATGTGCCGCACGCAGAATCACATCCGGCTCTTTCGTCTTCATATCCTCGGTATTCACCGTAAGGAATTCCTGGTCCGTCCCGGCGTAGACGTTCTCACCCCCTGCCAGTTCCACCAGACTTCCCACATAGGAATTTTCCGTGGCAATGATATAGCTTCCCGGAAGACCCATCAGGATCAGAACTTTCGGAGCATCCTTTCCTTCGTTCTTATTTTTGTAATCCTCATAAAACGCCGTAAACTCGTCCACCATGGTCTGTGCCTGCTCTTCTCTTCCAAAAATTTCGCCCAGTTCCTGAATAGAGCGGTACATCCCCTGAACACTTCTGAGATTTAAAAATGCCCAGTCCGTATTGATGGCTTCGTATTTCGGCTGCAGATCCGACTGAAGGGTGGCAGGACTCAAAATCCAGTCCGGGTCTAAGGAAGCCACAATCTCCATATCAGGAGCCATAGCGGTTCCAACTTCTTTCACTTCGTCATACCGCTTCGGAAGTTCCGAAACAGAGCTTGAACATACGCCGGTCAGGTCGAGCTCCAGCCGGTCACAGATCTCTGCCGTAGAAGGAGATGTGGCAATAATCTTCGGTTTTTCCCCCATTCCCTTTACTTTGGCTTTTGCTGCTTCTACAGCGGCCTTTTCTTCCGGATCTGTGATTTCAAGCATGGTACTGACACTCCCGCTCTGCGTGGAAGCACTGTTGCCCTCAGTAGTTTTATCCGTGTTTCCAGCGCTTTGATCCACACATCCTGTAAACAGGCTACAGGAAAGAACCGCAACGGCTGCAAGTACGGAAATTCTGCTTTTTCCTTTGATCTGGCTATACTTCATCGTCATCATAACCTCCACCCCAGCGTTTCCAGTTCTTTCGGAAGAAAAAGATAATCACTGCCGCTGTACCCATCAGAATCAGACCGGAAACTGTGACTGCCGCTCCGACGGCAAAAGGGCCTCCTACACCGGAACCCGCCGTCTTTTCCGCCTCTTCGGATGCATCCGTTGCTGTGGAAAGACTTAATCCCTGTGCCTCGTCAAGTTCCGTATCCGTAGACGTGGACGGCTGAGCCGCTT
Source organism: Sellimonas catena (assembly GCF_027924685.1). Taxonomy (NCBI): domain Bacteria; kingdom Bacillati; phylum Bacillota; class Clostridia; order Lachnospirales; family Lachnospiraceae; genus Sellimonas; species Sellimonas catena. Next base: position 55,158 of record NZ_BSBO01000027.1, on the reverse strand, counting down.
CATCTATGGAACTGGACAGTGCCGGTGTCTCCGTACTTCCTTCTCCGGATTCTGTGTCCGTATTTCCGGAGGACGTCAAACCGGAACTGCCTGAAAGTGAGGAACCTGACAGATTGGAACCGCCCCCTGTAATTCCACTTCCGGTATTTGTGCTTCCGGTATCTCCTGTTCCACTTTCCGTACCTGCACTGCCGGAGCTGTCCGCTGTCGATGTTTCTCCGTTTCCGGATGCATCTGTCACCATGGTCGCATTCATATTTGTATTGTTTCCGGCAGCGTAATCACTCGGATACAGGTAAAAGACTACATCTCGTCCCATAGGCGCCACGTACATAGAACAGCGGACTACACAGTTCTCGCCCGGCACCTGTATGCAGATGTCTGCCGTTGTACCATTGTCGTCCGTTCCGTTTCCGGTTACTCCAACTGCCGGTGTTGCCCAGCCGCTGTCGCCTACATTCTGCACCCAGAAACTGTGTCCGGAAGTCTGATCCATCAGGCTGAACCGGACTGTCAGATAGTATTCTCCGCTGTCCGTCAGTTCCAGAATTCCCGTTGTGTACACCACTCCGTCTACCATGCCCTGACCGGTGGCGTAAGATGCCTCGCCGCCGGAATCTTCTATTTCACCGGTAACCGGATGGGCGTAGCATGGATGAACCGTACAGGTATAAACGTTCCCGGATGCCGCCTGTACCGGGAATGCTGTTGTCCACACTCCTGCAAAAACAAAGAGTACAGCGGCCAGAAACCCGATTCCTTTATTTTTAACTTTTTTTCTTATCTTCATCTATTTTTCCCGCCTCTGTTCCCTGTCTTGTTTTCTTTTCCGCCTGCCGGAACGAACAGTTGTCAGTACACCCGCACCCAGACAGATGCATCCTGCAGCCAGTACTGCGATCCACAGACCCGAGTTTGAAGAAGTATCATCTGTCTTTACACCGGATGCAGACTTCAGACTGCTTCCTCCAAGAGAACTTCCGCCAAGGGAACCGCTTTTCAGCGAATTGCCGCCAAGGGAACTGCCCCCAAGGCTGCTTCCACCCGGAAGTGTACTGTTCCCAAGACCACTTCCACCTGTCAATCCTCCCTGGCCGGAACCGTCATCCTTGTCTCCCGTATTATCGTTATTGCTTCCCGGTTCATCGTCATCTGAAAACGACGGATCATCTTCCTCCGCAGCTTTCAAAGTCGCCCAGTCAAGAGCCAGATAGACTGACTGGTCACCCAGACCTTCAGATATCGATTCCATCACCGGCACATAAACTTTGAGAGGGACAAATCCATCATCCAGAGCTTCCGGAATCAGTTTGAACGTAACAAGATCCGGATAGTCCGTACCGTATTCATCACGGATCCGGTCACCGTTTTCATCTGTCTGATAAGAGTCTACCACTGCATCTTCCAGTTCTCCCTGCGGATATCCGTACTGATCTTTCGTATATCCGGTAAGAAAATACTGAAGCCCGCCAAGATACCCGAGTTTCCCGCTGATATTCATCCCTTTCATATCCAATGTGACTGAATAGACGCCATCTTTTACAGTCAGCCTGATCGTATGGTTGATGGCATTATCTGCCATGGAAAGTGTGGACTGGTCCACCTTTACCATCCTGCCCGTCACTGCGTAAGTGCCGTCTTCCAGGTTGTGAATATCCAGTTCTGTGTCTCCCGGATCCTCCGGATCTTTCGAGTCATCCGGTTTCTCTTCCTCATCTGTATTCTCTGTTTTATCGCCATAGGTAATGGTAAAGGTTGCGGTTCCCGTATAATTTCCCGGAGATGCCGCCGCAACATCTTTTCCTTTGATAGTAATATTACCGTTCAGTACAATACCCGTCTCTGTACCGGCCGCTTTTGCCGCTCCGGTACCCGAAGCTGTCTGTGAGCCAAAGTCATTTCCAAAAGGAAGCGTTTTCTGTCCGCTGTAAAGATTTCCGCCCGCCGGTGCACTTACCGTGACCGTCTCGCCCGGTTCAACATCAGATACACGAATCTCATAGGGCTGTACATTATCGACAGTTGTCTCCAGTTTTCCCATGGAAAGGGATTCCGGGATCATGATCATGCCGTCCGGCTTCGATGCCTGATTGGAAACATTGGCAGTAATTTCCATAGACTGCTGTCCGGTTTCTCCGCTGCCGTGTCTTGTCAGTGTATTCCAGTACATGGTAACGATAGTTTTTACGCTGAACCTTCCGTTTTCAAAGTGTATGCCGTTGATTTCGCCGTTTAAGGCGCTCATAGCCGGTACATAAATCTTAGTGTTGTTATAATAATACCGGCTCAGCCCGGTAAGCGGAAATGTGACGTCCGTCACCACTTCATAACCTCCCCGCTGTTCCGTTGTATAAGTTACGTTCTCCATGGAAAGTTCCCCGGCCGGGTTGTTGTCTTTGTAATAGCCGTTAAACCCGAGGATATACATCGGTTCTTGTTCCGTTCCGGAAACCATCGTGTAAGAAAGACTCATCTGTCCGTTTTCACTGACCGTCAGAAGAGCTTTTGCCGTTTCAGTCTGAACAAGGCTGTGATCTACCACATCGCTTCGTACCGCAACGGTCACGTCATAGATACCCGGATCCGGTATTTTCTCCGGAACATCCTCCGCAGATTCCTCAGCAAGGTTCAGACCCAGTGCATCTGCGACTGCCTCCTTAATTCCATTGGAGGAATAGGTCGCACTTGCCACAGCATCCAGATCCCGGATTCCTTCTGCATCGTCATCCGCCAGCCCGGGAAACTTCCCGGCAATGCCGTCAATGGCGCTCTGAAGTTTGCCCTTGTTTACCTCCGCATATGTTCCGCCGAAATTGTCGCCGGCAATCGTTACATCCGTAATTTTTCCGTCTGTAACGGTTACTTCTGCACTAATATCGTATTCGCCAAACTGGTCGATATGATAAGTCCCGCTTTTGATATATGACCCGTTCTTCTCCCCGGATGCTGCCTGCGCCGCTCCTGCCGGAGTTAAGGCTGTCATGGCAAGCAGGCCTGCCAGAGCAAGTGTGGTCCATCTCTTCCTGTTTCTATTTCTTCTCATTCTTTCCTCCGTCCGAAACTATCCGCTTTTGAAAAGCAGAGAGATCCACACAAGATATCGTGCGGGGATCTCTGCATCGTTCGGCTGACATATACTAGTTCGCCGCGTATGAAATCATAAAGGTTGTTGTTCCTGTGTAGTTTCCGGCTGCCGCTTTCGCCACATCTTCACCGCTAACTGTAAGCGTTCCGTTCAGTTTTTGGCCTGTTGCATCTTCTGTTACACTCTGGCTGCCAAAACTGTTCGCAAATGCAAGTGTATTATCACCGTTTGTCAGGCTGCCGGCTGCCGGAGCAGAAATCGTCAGTTCACCGTTCAGATTTGCAGCATCAACTTCTACTGAATACCCTGTTACATTATCTTTCTCTGTACTCAGAGTTCCCATGCTTGCAGATTCCGGAACAGTTACCGTATATTCTGGTTCGGAAACCACTTCCTGTACATCTGCGGTAATCTGCATATTCTGCTGATTCTGTGTGTCCCCTCCCGGTTCCTGGCTTCCGCCTGCCGCCTGCAGATCAGTTACCTTTACAAAGAAATTCTGTGTTGAATTCATAACCACATTCACATAGGCGCTGGCCGCTACTGTACCGGCCTCCAGATCATCCAGCACATCCCGCGGAAGCTCCACAGTAAGCACCTGGGTCGGCAGAACGTCTCCGGCATTGACGCCAAACAGTGCTGCAGTTGTATCAAATTCTTTTTCCGGTTTTGTAGCAATGTCCGATTCTGCCGTATATTCTGTTCCGTCTACCGTAAATTTCACATCTTTTACAGTTCCATCTGTACCCTGATCCGGGAATGCCGGGATCGGGTAAGCCACATAGAATGTAAGCTCGGCAGAATCCGCCGTCAGTTCTACATCTGCCTCATGTACAAAAATCGGATCACACATGCTGTTGTTTCCTGTTCCGTTCGCATTCAGGAAATGGATTTCTCCTGTATAGCTGCCGTCCGCCGGCTCCGCTGCGAATGCGGTTCCGCACAGCATCGTAGATATCATCGCCGTTGCAACGGCACCGGATAAAATTTTTCTGAATCCCATAATTGATTCTCCTCTCTGTTTATGTTTTTTGTTTATGCTAAAGTGCTTTGCACTGTAACATCATCAGTATCTTTTTTCACGCAGTTCTTATGTGACTACAAGCGTGCAGTTGACTTCCGCCCCGTTCCTTGGAGTCATCTCTTCGTCTGCAGTAAATGTTTCATACTTCACCGTCAAGGGATATTCCCCCGTCTCCATCTCCTTTTCCAGCGTGATCTCATAGAGACTCTGTCCCGGTTTGATTATTTTTGACGTGTAGATAGTCTCCTCTGCCTCAGGCAGATAAAAGGAAATCCGGAAATAGACCTGATTCTCTTCCGGGTTATTCAGCTCAACGGACACATCTTTTGTTCCGGAAGGAATTTCTATTGATTTGTATCCCGGAATCCGGATCCCCTCTCCCACGGAAGGAGTTGTAGATTCACTCTCCGGCTTTTCCTGATCTTCCTCAAACGCCACATCATAATTGGTCACTTCTTTTGGCCTGGTATAGAACCAGATGCCTGCGGCCGCAATTATCACCAGAAGGATCAGGATCCCGATTTTTTTCTTACTCTTCATATCATCTTTCTCCATAGTTAATTCAGTTAGTTATTGCTAACTCTTGTTTTAAAAAGAATCTCACATAAACAAAGAATGAAGTATGTGAGATTCATACACCGGAATTAGTTTCAACTAACTGTCGTGATAATATCATACCATTTCTATTTCTGTCAATCCGTGCTAATGATACTAATTCTCATTTATTCTATTTTCTGTTTCTTCTGTTTTCCGGGAATCCACGCACACCGCATGAACCGCGAACCGTCTGCTATATCCGCTGTCAGTGCATGTGGAAAGCGTCATTACTTTATGACTGCTGTCCGGATGAATTCCTGTGTCGATCAGAGAATTACAGACCATACTGTCAATCAGCTTCTGATATTTCTCCCCCGGTTCATATCCGATCTTATAGACATCCCCGCCGTTTTCCGCTTCGTGGCAGGCAAAGATCTGATACCGGTATACTGCCCCTTCTGTGTACAGGGTAAAATACGGATTTTCTTCCCAGAATTCTTTTTTCCGGTATTTTTTCAGGCCGCCGAACATGCTCCCGTCATTCATGTTATGCCCGTATATGACTGTATAATAATCCGCGAAATCCGGCCGGTTCAGTCCCTCCAGAAAGATGCTCCCGGCGATGTGGGATTTGCCATACAGATCCCGTCTCAAATATTTCTCATTATCTCCCGAGTAGAAAACCGGATAATCGATTCCTGTATTTTCCGGATCATCCGACCGGATCCATGCCACGATATCCGGATTTTCTTCTCTTAATTCGTCAAACCGGATCATCACATCCGTGAGCCACCAGTCTTTTTCCTTTTCCCCGCCGTCCCCTTTCCGGATCTTTGTATAGCTTTCTCTCAGGTTTTCATAGGTCCGGGATGAATTATGTTTATCAAGATAATCCGGGAGAATGTTCCCGAGAGAAAGACTGATCAGCACAAGGGATACCGGGATCAAAAGTTTTGACAAACTGAAATGTTTTCCCTCTTTACAGTCCTGCTTTTTTCTTTTCATTTTCATTTATGCCGCTCTCTCTTTTCGGCATCTCCTGACTATGATAAATAATCTTTGATATTTTCTTTCCCTTGCCAAGATAACCACATTTTCTGACTCCATCCCGGACAATCTGATCCAGCTTTTCTTTTGGCATCCGGAACACAGTACTGTCCTCCAGAATAATCTCGCATCCCTCTTCATCTGTAAGATCTTCTGCACATTCCACTTTGTACATATTTTTTCTGTTGATCGCCCCGATCTCTTCCAACGCATTGATCATACGGTAGACAGTCGCTACTCCGATCCTGTTGTCTTCCCGCGAAGCCTTATAAAAGATTTCCTTGCAGCTTGCACAGTCATTTTCCAGAATAATGTCAATCAGTATCTTCCTCTGTCTTGTAATACGGCATCCGTTTTCTTTCAGTCTCTCAATAATTTCATCTTTTCTGTTCAAGATACTATCCCGCTTTCTGCCCGTAAAACGTCGGAACTTGCACTAATATGTTAGCCATATCTACTCCTCCATGCACTTCTGATTATCATTATTCTGTCATATTTTTCTTTCCGTAAATTAGTATAGACTAACTCCATTGAAAAATCAACAATAATTCATGGTGTTTTATATTTGACATGGTATAAAAGAATACTGTTAACAGAAAAAGGGAAATTCCGCACACAACGTGAATCTCCCTTTTTGAATGATTTTTATTTCTTTTCATCAGTCAGCAGATTTCTCATGCTCCTGAGACTGATCAGTAAAGTCGATGTGTTATGAAAAAGAGCTGATGACGTTGGCTGAATCATGCCTGCAACGCCAAGAAGGATCAGTCCTGCATTGATACCGATGATCTGATGATAGTTTTTTACGACCCGGTCCATCATTCTGTTTGCAAGATGTTTCAGTGTAACCAGTTCCCGAAGGTCTTCCGCCGCAATGGTAATATCGGCAATTTCCCTTGCAAGTTCTGCACCATCGCTGATAGCAACACCTACATCCGCCGCTGACAGGGCCGGAGAGTCATTGATTCCGTCCCCGATCATGATCACCTTATGCCCCAGCGTCTTCTCTTTCTCCACAAACCCCGCTTTTTCTTCCGGGAGCACTTCCGCATAATATTCGTCTACGCCGACCCTCCGGGCGACTGATGCTGCGGTCTTCTCACTGTCGCCGGTCATCATAACGGTTTTCTTTATTCCCGCCGCTCTCAATGCCCGGATCATATCCTCAGCCTCTTTTCTCAGCGGATCTTCAATACATATCACTGCCGTCAGTTCCTGTTCAATGGCAAGATACAGATGGGAATATTCGTCCGGCAGTGATTCGAATCTGTCCCGGTATTCCGGACGGACTTGACATGCTTCATCGTCAAATACAAAATGACTGCTACCGATTACCACTTTTTTCCCGTTAATATGGGAAGAGATCCCATGGGCAACAATATATTCTACTTTGGAGTGCATTTCCTCGTGGGCAAGCTTCCGTTTCTTTGCGGCATCCACCACGGCTTTTGCCATGGAATGAGGGAAATGCTCCTCCAGACACGCCGCAATCCGCAGGCATTCCTCTTCCGGCACATCACCAAACGGGACCACTTCTTTCACCGTTGGTTTCGCCTTTGTGAGCGTGCCGGTTTTATCAAAGACCACCGTGTCAGCTTCCGCGGCCGCCTCAAGGAATTTTCCGCCTTTCACGGTGATCCCGTATCCGCCTGCCTCCCGGATTGCTGAAAGTACGGTGAGAGGCATGGCCAGTTTCAGTGCACAGGAAAAATCCACCATGAGCACGGATAAGGCTTTGGTTACATTCCGGGTCAAAAGCCATACCCCCGCGGTTCCAAGCAGGGTATACGGTACGAGCCTGTCGGCAAGATGTTCTGCTCTGCTCTCCATAGAAGATTTCAGCTTTTCAGAATCTTCGATCATTGCCACGATCTTTTCAAATCTGGTGGAACCTGATACCGCTTTTACCAGAACATCAAGTTCCCCTTCCTCAACTACTGTACCCGCATAGACGGACTGTCCCTGTACTCTGCGTACCGGCATGGCCTCTCCCGTAAGAGAAACCTGGTTTACCATCCCTTCCCCGCCGGATACTTCCCCGTCAAAAGGAATGACATTTCCCATATGTACGGTCACTATGTCACCTTTCCGGATCTTGTCGGCCTTTACAAGAATTTCCTGTCCGTCGCGTTTCAGCCAGACTTTCTTAATACTCAAAGACATGCTCCGCGCCAGATCGCCAACTGATTTCTTATGGGTCCACTCTTCCAAAAGCTCTCCGACTCCGAGAAGAAACATCACAGATCCTGCAGTATTAAAGTCCCGGCGCAGGACAGAGACGCCGATTGCCGCTGCATCCAGAAGTGGGACTTCTATCTTTCTTTTTCGGATGCAGTGCAGCCCGGCTGCAAGATATTTTAAAGACCTGGCCGTCACAACCACCGCCCGGAGCGGTCCCGGAACCAGAAGCCGGCATCCGTAGTGCAGCAGCATTTTTGCAATCAGCTTTTCTTTATATGACGCATTCAAGGATCTCCCGGAATTCCGGATCATGTTTTCCGGTACGTTTACCTTTTCGTACCGGAATTCCTTCAACATCCGGATCAGTTCACCACGGTCTCCTGTATAGCAGATGACAGCGTCTGAGGTGCGTTCATACACTTTGACATCTGTTATATTTTTCTGCCTGTCCAGATACCAGAAAAGAGTATCCGCCTCCTCACATGTCATTTTTTTCTGAACGATGTGAATCCGGAGGCGGCCCTTGATCTCATGCTTGATAATATATTTCATGAGCGGTTACATCTTTCCATTGTCAGAAGAGGCCGCACCGTCTTCTTCCGCCTCCTGGACTGCCGCTTCTTCCACTGCGGCTCTTTCCTCATTGATCTGCTGTGCTTCTGCAAGAATATCCTCTGCGTTTTCCTGAACATTCGTTACCGTTTTCATCACGCAGTCCTTTGCGCGCAATGCAGCCGCTGTACACGTTGTATATACTTTCTTTGCATCTTTACTGGATAAAATCTTTACCCCTGCCGTCCCGAAAAGGACTCCTCCTGCGAATAATCCGATTTTCTTCATCAATGAATCACTAAACATATGTTTTACCTCCTGCTATAAATTTTTTTGATGTTTGAATTACTTATGCTTGTATCCGGTATAGAATACCATTATGAAACAGAACACGGCAGCCCATGCCCAGAATCTATGCTGCTTCATGCGCCATCACTTCCTTTTTTACTGAATTATCATATGGATACTATATCAGCATATCAACACATTTTCAGGCTAGTCAAACCTAACTGTCCTTGTTGATAAATCTTCTCAATATCGCATATAATCATCGATGTTCCCTTAAGTTCTATAACAAAACGGACCGAGGAGATCTGCTCTCTTCGGTCCGTTTGCCATATCTTAATCTATTGGGTTCCTGACGATTACGCCATCTGCGTCGCTGCGTTTTCGATACAGCGGTTTGCATTCAGGCTTTTCGGATATCCGATGTACGGAAGAATCTGAGAGACAACCCGTACAAGAAATTCTTTGTCATTTCCCAGATTCATATTTCCGATGGCATGGGATGTCAGCTGCGGCTCACAGCCTCCCTGTGCCGCCAGAAAGCAGAAGGTAATCAGCTCTCTCTGCTTGAGATCCAGTCCTTTTCTTGTATAAATATCTCCAAAACAGTTGGATGCAAGCCAACGGTTAATATGTCCGGCTTTCCATGCTTCCAGCATCTGCGATCCGAAGATTTCAGCCTGGGCGGCAGCTCCTTTTTCCAGACGGTCTTCCATCGTAGTCGTTCCACGGTTCTCCTCCGGATTCGGGATTCCGTTTGCTTCAAACACTTCATTGGTTGCTGCAAAGAATGGAAACACTCTTCCAAAACCAAGATAATCTACTGCCTGATAAACGACTTCTTTTACCATCGCCGGAGTCAGGGCGCTTTCGACTGCCTTTGGCAGATAATACCGGTATGCGTCAACGGACTGGCTTCCGATCAGCGCAGCAAGGACTGCAAGATATCTGGTGGTCTCATCCAGTGTCTGTCCCGGTTCGTTTACAACTTCGTTATATGCAAATGCTTCCCACCGTTCCATAAATTCTGAATCTGTCTTGTGAAAATTCATTGTTTCTGTCATCGTTTCTGCCTCCTGTTTCTATGTGAATTTCAGGCTCTCCACCTCTTCTTACAGTATAAAACCCCGGTTTTACAAGATCAAATACTTAATCTGAATAGGTATATATAACCAGAAACTATGCTTCCGGCTTCAGCGGCCCGTAAAAATACGATGCGGTCGCGCCTCCGTCAATGAGTATATCCGCTCCAGTGATGAAGGTCCCCTTTTCACTCATCAGCAGTTCCGCCACATTGGCCACCTCATCGGCAGTTCCCGGGCGGCCTGCCGGACATTTAGCGAACATATTTTTATAGAAATCTCCACGTGGACCGTTAAACTCATCTATTGCCAACGCGTCACGATAATGCCGGGAGAAATGGAATTGATACGTGTCTTTGATCTTTTCCGGCTGAAGGATATCCAGCTTCAAAAGTTCCTCTGTCGGTATACAGGCAAGCATTTTACTTCTAATGTCTGTTTTCTTACATATGACCAGATTATGATTGTTTCAAAAGCGCCCGGTTCATATTGAACCGGGCTTGGTATCTAAATATATCATATCTTTACATATCTTTGGTTCCTGCTGTTAGGTTTATCTGGAATTGTCATACGGATAAGATTCATGTCTACTGCCGGCCGTAAATAATTTCTTCGAAAACCTTCCTTAGATTTCAACCCCAGTTTTTCCATAAGTGAATTGCTTGTATAAGGAATATCATATTCCATAACATCAAGCAGTTTCTTAATGTATTCCGAAAGCTGCCCATTATCTTCACTGATCTGAATGGAAATGTCATCCAGAATTTTATCAATTTGTGACAACATAAATTCAATGAAAATTGTTGATGCACCATCCAGATGGCATTTAGCAATCGCGTCATAGTATTCTTCTTGAAATTTTTCGATCTGACTCTCAATTGGAATAAATTCAAATATCGGCTTCCACTTGGAAAGGATCGCAGTATGCCATAATCTTGCCATTCTACCATTGCCATCAGAGAACGGATGGATAAAGACAAATTCATAATGAAATACGCTGCTTAAAATAAGAGGATGAACACTATTTTGTGCTTCTTTCATCCAATCAAAAAGTTCATCCATTAACTGGGGAACAAATCGTGAAGGTGGTGCCATAAAAATGCACTGATCGCCATTAAAAACACCTTCTTCACCTCGACGGAAGTCACCGGATTCTTCTACAACATATTTGGTCATTATGCCATGAAATTTTTTCAAATCTCTTATGTTGTATGGATTGATCTCGGAAATTTTTTCATATGCGGCATAGGCATTTTTTACTTCCTGAATTTCCTTTTGTTCACCAAGCACTGTCTTTCCGTTGATTACATCTCTAACCTGCCCCAAAGAAAGAGAATTCGCTTCAATCTTCAATGAAGAATGAATGGACTTGATACGATTGTTTCTTCTCAAATGTGGTTTGGATTCTAAATTACTGGTTGCCGAAATTCGTCCAATCTTTTCTGAAATCGAAGATACATATGATAATATTTCATTTGTTATTGTAAAAGGCGGTTTATACACTCCCATGACAGTACCTCCATGTACTTGCGTATTATCTTGCGTACTTTCTTCCTCTATTATACAGCAAGTCAAAAATTTTTCAACACCTATATGAGTTCATCCACTGAAAAAGGGATTGCACACCAGTACCCTGTGTCCAATCCCTTTTCTCTTATTCCACAAATAAAATATGCATCTGTCCTTTTTTATCTTTGACGACTTCTGCCTCCACATCATAGATTTCCCGGATAAACTCCGGTGTCAGAAGTGACTCCGGTGTCCCTTCTCCTGCGATCCTGCCGTCTTTGAGGGCGTAAATCCGGTCGCAGAACATGGCCGCAATATTCAGGTCGTGGACGGCCGAAATCACCGTCACATTCAGATTCTTTACAATCCGCATCAATTGAAGCTGGTGGGTAATGTCCAGATGGTTGGTAGGTTCATCCAGAATCAGGCAGGGCGTCTGCTGGGCCAAAGCTCTTGCAAGAATAACCCGCTGCTGTTCCCCTCCGGAAAGCGTGGAGAAACTTCTGTCCGCAAATTCCGACATGCCGACAGCCTGCAATGCTTCTTTTACAATGGCATGGTCTCCGGCATTGTCCCGTTCCAGTGCCTTTTTGTGGGGAGACCGCCCCATCATGACGATTTCCTGTACGGTGAAATCAAAATTATAATGGTTATGCTGAGCTACCACTGCCAGTTTTCTGGCGGAATCTTTGACGCGGATCGTACTCAGCTCTTCTCCGTCCAGATAGACAGCACCCTGATCCGGTTTCAAAGTCCGGTAAATGCACTTGAGAAGCGTTGATTTTCCACTTCCGTTCGGCCCGATCAGTCCGATAAATTCCTTCTCCTTACTCTGGATGCTGATTCCCTTTAAAATCTCCTTTGCTCCGTAGAAAAGGTGGAGATCTTCCGTATTGATTTTCACGCTTCCCCACCTCCAAATCCATAGGATTTCCTTATCATCAGATAAATAAAGCACGGGGCGCCGATCAGAGAGACTAAAATTCCGATCGGCAGTTCCGCATAGTCCAGAATGACCCTGCAGGCCACATCCGCCCAGATCAGAAAGACCGCTCCGGTCAGTGCGCTGACAGGGACGAGCCTTTTATGATCTGTTCCAAGGCACATCCGCACTGCATGGGGAATAATCAGCCCGACAAATCCGATCATTCCTGCCGCACAGACTGCCGTTCCTACCATCAGGGAGGAAAGAATCAGATACACGATCCGCACCCGGTGGAGGTCGGTCCCAAGTGTCACCGCTGTCTCATCGCCCAAAAGCATCAGATTCAGCTTCCGGGATTGAGTCCAGAAAATCAGTGTTGCGACTATCATGACCGGAAGAACAACCGGCACATTGTCCCAGTCAGCCGTGGCAAGACTTCCCATGCTCCAGTAGGAAATCTGAGTCGTTGCTTCCCGGTTCTGGGAAATATAAATCAGGAAGTTCGCAAACGCGGAGCAGACGGTACTGACCGCCATTCCGGCCAGAATCAGTTTCCCCGCGCTCGTGCGTCCTCCGATGCCGGAAATAAAAAGCACACCAAAGGACGCTGCCAGAGCCCCGAAAAAGGCCATAATCCCCATACCCTGATCTCCAAATACGGCCCCGATCCCAAGTAGAATGGATGCCGCTGCTCCCAGATATGCCCCGGAGGAGACGCCAAGGACATACGGGTCCGCCAGAGGATTTTTGACAACTGCCTGCATGACAACGCCGCACACGGAAAGCCCCGTCCCCACTGCTGCCGCCATCAGCACTCTCGGCAGACGGATCTGCCAGACTACATCATGGACAGCTCCCTGGCCGTAGGCAGACATGCTCTCTGTATGAAAGACCTCATATCCGATCACACGGTACACATCCTGAAAGGACAGATCCGCATTTCCAAACAGTACCGCCGTAAAAAGTGACAGTATAAGAGCCGCAGACAGCCCAAGAATCAGAATTCCATATGTCTTTGTTTTCATCGCTCCTCTTTTCATCATGCTCCCTCTATTCGTTCAGATCCAGATCCGGATACAGGCCTCTGGCGATAGTCTCAATCCCGTCCTGCGTCCTTGTCGCACTTGCGTACATCTCACTTAACATAATCGGAACAACCCGGTCATTTTTCACGGCGCTCATGCTCTGAAAGGCTTCATCTTCCAGAATCTTATCCAGATTTTCCTGCTTCACCGTTTCCGGATCATCCCCGGTATATGGCATGTAGACGACAAAAATCACATCCGGATCTGCCGCTAAAATGTCTTCCTTTCCAACCGTGGATGCGTCCGGATTTGCAAGGCTGGCACCAAGCTGGGTCACCATGTCCCCCGCAATGCTTGCCGCGCCATAATTGGTAAAGGTATCATTCATGCTCTCCACCACCATGACAGACGGCTTTTCTTCCTGTTCTTCGGCCAGCGTTTTTACGTGTTCTACGGTCTCTTTCATTTGATTTACGATCTCTTCTGCACGGTCCTGCACATCAAAAATCTTTCCAATGTTCAGGATATCGTTATATTCATTTTCCAGAGAATCTTCTTTCACCGCGGTATTCGTATTGATATAGACATTTGTTCCTTTTTGAATCCATTCATCCGGGCTTCCAAGGTTATCCTCATCAAAAAGGGATACCCAGGAAAAAATCATATCCGGTTCCAGCATCGTCATTGTCTCTTTGGACGGTGTAAACTCGTCCAGATAGTCTGTTTTGGAAAATGCGGCTTTCTGATCATCCGGCACCTCATTATCAAGCCCTGCCGTCGCTACAATCCGGTCCTCCAGTCCAAGAGCAAGCAGCGTCTCCACCGATCCCTGGTAAACCGCTGCCACCTTTTCCGGCGCCTTCTCATAAGTCATCGTATACTCGGCGCCATCCCGGCCATAAGTCGTGATTGTCAGCGGATATTCGGTTTTTTTCGTACTCTCTGTGGTGTCCTTGCTGTCAGACGAACCGTCATCTGCAGCCTGATTGTCCTCTTTCACCTGATCAGAGCTGATTCTGCCCGCATCCCCGCTGTTGTTTCCGTCACTGCCTCCACAGGCGGAAAGTCCCACCGCCATTGTGGCTGTCAGAAGACACGCCAGTACCTTTTTCACCATGTTCTGTTTCATGTTCTCTCCTTCTTTCTTTCGGTATATTTTCCTTTCCTGTTACAGGATCTTTGGCTTACCCGTCAGATCCATATTCCTACTTACCGGAAGATTCGTTTTGCAGAACAAAAAAACCTGCTTTTTATAAGCAGGCATGACAAAAACATATGGACAGGCAAAGACCGCCGCCCATATTTTCAGATGTCTGCTTTACACGGAAGCTTCATCTTCTCTATCAAGCAGGTTTCCTGGCTTGCCTCTCCTTGCCTGTCCCGGCCTTCTCACGGCATTGCCGCAATGACATAAATTGGGACAGACTCCTTGCTTACAGTGACCGGATCGCCGGAGATTTCCACTCCGTTCCCTTTTAAAATTCATCCTCTTTGACAAAGGAATTCTTCACTTGATAAAGTTATTCAATTCTAACAGGAAATATTACAGTTCCCAATTTAGCATACTTTGGCGTCAATTGCAACCGCAGTTCCCACCGGACATTCTCCCTATGCTTTTTTCTAAAAGCCAGTGCAGAATCTCAGCAAACTCTTCCATGTAATAGTTGCTCCGGTCTTTCTTCCAGAACATGCAATAATTACGCAGAAACGGCTTCCCATCCTTATAAATCGGAATCCGGAGAAAGACGCGTCTTTTCCGCTCCCTCCTCTATCTTCTGATAATATGTTTCTCCATATTGCTGAAGCTGTCAGTCAAGGTAAAATTGTTCTCAATGCCTTCTGTCAGATAGATTTCTCCATCTTCTGTCATCAGAATCATGTCAAATCCCTCATGAGATTTCCAGTATTCCTGCGCACCTTCCAGTCCTTTTACGAACATGGAGGTGGAAAGGGCATCTCCCGTCTTTCCTTCCTCGGTCACAATCGTCACAGAAGCCAGTCCGTTATCCACCGGATATCCGGTCTTCGGATCAAGGATATGTCCGTATCGTTTTCCGTCCTCTCCGGTAAAATACCTCTCATAATTTCCGGAGGTCACCACGGCACAGTCTGACACTTCCAGTACACCGACTTCTCCGTCCCCGTAAGGACTCCGTATAGCAAGCCGCCAGTCATTTCCATCCGGTCTGGATCCCACGGTCTGAACATTGCCGCCGATATTTAGAAGGGCAGACGTTACCCCGCTTTCTTTTACAATCTCTGCTGTCAGATCACCGGCATAGCCTTTTCCTACCGCTCCCAAATCCAGTTCCATACCTTCCGGCAGGTGTATTTTCTGCCCGTTCAGCTCCACTTTTTCGTAGCCGACCCGGCTAAGAAGCGACTGAATCTCCTCATTTCCCGGAATCCGGTTTTCGTCAGTTGTAAACCCCCATGCAGTCAGCACCGGATAAATCGTAGGTTCCAACGCCCCATCGGTCTCTTTTGCCATTTCCAGGGCAAAGCTGACAACACCTGCTGTATCCTCACTGAGCGTCACCACATTTCCATTACTGTGATTGACCGCGTAAATTTCGCTGTTTTCATCCGTGACGGACCACTCGGACTCCAGTGTATGAATCTCTTTCTCCGCCTTTTCCAGCGCTTCGCCGGCATTGTCCCCGTAAGCGGTAAAGGTCATATAGGTATCCATGGCGAAAAACTCTTTTCTGGATTCCTCCTGACTATTGCCGCCTGTATTCTGTGCTCCCTGACATGCCGTCAAAGCAAGACTGCACAGAAGCACAAACGCTGCTGTCCCTGTACGGTAGTTATTTTCTGTCTTATATCTTCTCATGTCTGAACCGCCTTTTACATTGCTTTTAATGAGATTTTATATATTATTATTCGGTACGAAGTGCTGTCACCGGATCACTCTTTGCAGCTTTTCTGGAAGGAATCAATCCGCCAAGCAGCGTAAGTACGACACTTAACGCGATCAGAATCAGTGCCGGCACTACAGGGAGCACGGCGCTTACCTCATTCGTATCTGCAAGGTGATGGATCAGGGCATTTCCCGGTATGAGAATCAGAAGGGAAAGCCCGATTCCAATCAGTCCGGCACAAAGTCCGATGATAAAGGTTTCCGCATTGAATACCTGGGAAATATTTGCCTTTGAGGCTCCGATGGCCCGCAGGATTCCAATTTCCTTTTTCCTCTCCAGCACGCTGATGTAGGTAATGACACCGATCATGATGGAAGAAACCACCAGAGAAATGGCCACAAAGGCGATCAGTACATAGCTGATAATATCGATAATATCCGTAACCGAAGACATAAGAGTACCAACCATATCTGTGTAGGTGATCACCTGCTCGTCTTTTCCCTGTGCCTCCATCTGACTATTATAGCCGTCCAGAATCTTTACGACTTCTTCTTTGCCCTCAAAATCCTTTGGATAAATGGCAATACCTGTCGGGACATCAAAATCCACATATCCCAGATTTCTTAAATTACTGTCATAGGAAGTCTCTCCCGTAGACTGCATGGACATCATCAGCTCGGAGAGCTCCTCCTCACTCATGTTCATTTCAAACGCATTGGCAAAGGCGTCTGCATCGATGGTCATGGCATCTCCCATGGCCTCCTGAAGGCTCGTTCCCACCCGGCTCATTGCTCTTTGCATCACCGTCTCCATTCCGGCGCTTATCCGGCTTACCACCTGGCTCATGGCAGAACTGATCTGGGTTTCCAGCGCGTCTGAAATAGCTCCTGTATAGGCGCCCATAACCTCTTTCATATAGCTCTCAAGGGCCGTACCAACCTGCGACTGCAGGCTCTCCATATCAACTATCTCCGAAATTCCGGAGGAAAGCGCTTCTTTCCCCGCATCTGTATTCAGGTAGCTGACAAAATAGTCATCCATCTTTGTCAGATCCGGCAGCTGATTCTTTTCTGCGTAATCCAGATATCCGGCTACCATCTCCCGGGCAATCTTCTGAAGCTGCTCTGTAGTGATGGAAATATCCTGTACAGAATCAAAGATCCTGCTGCCCCAACTGTTGATGATCTCTGCCGCAGCCGGTGTCTGAAGGTATTCCAGAAGATATTCATCAAACCTCTCCGAATCCGTATATCCATGCTCCGACGCATACTCCATAAAACCGCTTAAAACTTCATGGAAGAGGTTCTGAATCTGTTCAACCGATGCGGTGACGCCGCCGTTTGATTCAATGATCTCCAGAATATTTTCTTTGAGAATCTTCTGTGCGTCCGTACTTTTCAAATATCCTGCAAAGTCTTCGCTCAGCCCCGAATAATCTGCCTCCGGATGCTCTTTTGCGTAGTCCTGATAGCCGGAAATCAGATTTCCCGCCAGTTTTGTCATCCCTTCCGCCGAAACAGTCAGGTTCAGATTCCCCATCAGATCATTCAGATTCAGACTGCCTGCATCCGGAAGCTCGATCTGGATTCCGGAAAGATCCACCATTCCGGAAAGGTCCAGAGTGTTTCCATCCATCTGGAACAGGTCGGAAAAATCCACTGTCCCGGAAAGGCTGCCTGAGAGCGCATCGCTGTTGAACTGAAAAGCATTTTCCAGTGCATTCGTATTGACGGTAAATAACGAGTTCATATCCAGCCCGTTCTGGCTTTCTGTCTCACCGAACGCCTCCCCGGTAAAGACATTGACGTCTGGATTCGCAATCTGCTGTTTTACGATCTCACTGTCTTCCGCCTCTTCTGCCACATGCCGGGTCAAAGAAGACGGGTAGCCGATTCCGGAAGAAAGTGCCACTGCATTGGCATCTTCTGCAGGCTGGACAACACCTACTACCTTGAGATCTTCCCCGTTTTTCACGAGATCTTTCATATAGGTTTCATTGCCGGATTTGTCTGTCCAGACACCATACTGACTGTCGTACGTATAATAGTCCGCACTGTTGACCAGTTTAAAGGTAATACCGAGAAAATCTTCATAGGAATAGCTTCCCATATTTTCCGGTGTTTCGATATCTTCTTCATTGATAAACTGCCGGATCATCTCATCCAGTTCCACAGCATCCCGAAGTCCGAGTGTATAAAGCATAAAGTCACTGACGTTCCCGTTTGCCGTCAGGACGACCACACACTCATTATAATTCTCCGGCCATCGACCGGCCTTTACATCGTACTGCTCTTTATAGAGATTTTCATTTTCCGGCATTTCATAAAACATGTCCGTACTCATCATGGAGGACATCATACTGTTGGACCCGGAGGCTGATCCGAATCCAAGTGCATCAAATGAGCGGTCCGGATTCACCTGCCGGATGGAATCTCCATCTTCACGGTAAATCTGTGGAGATACAGAATAAGAGTATTCCACCGCATTGGTATAGTCTTTGATATCACTCTCACCGCTCTCCAGATACTTTTTTAAGGATTCCAGATCATTGGAATCCATGGTAGAAAACATATTGCTGACCATCTGGATCACATCCACATCGCCGGCCTCTTTCTCTTCCCCGCCTCCGTCTCCGAGCATGGCGGTCATATCAATCCCCGTGCTCTGGATTTCGAGCGGATACTCCGAAAGTGTATCCTCTTCCACTGACTGAATATACTGATTGACACCTGTAGAAAGCGCAAGAATCAATGCAATTCCGATAATTCCGATTGATCCCGCAAAGGAGGTCAGAAGCGTCCGCGCCTTTTTTGTCCTCAGATTATTAAAACTAAGGGATAATGCAGTCAGAAGTGACATGGATGATTTTCCCATGTTCTGATGCTCCGGCTGCTTCATTGCAGTTTCATCCACCTCATATGGATTGGAATCCGACCGGATCCTGCCATCTTTCAGATTAACGATCCGGGTCGCGTACTCCTCTGCCAGCTCCGGGTTATGGGTGACCATGACAACCAGCCGGTCCTTGGCCACTTCCCTTAAAAGATCCATTACCTGGACACTCGTCGCGCTGTCCAGCGCCCCCGTCGGCTCATCCGCCAGCAGGATATCCGGGTCATTGACAAGGGCACGCGCAATCGCAACCCTTTGCATCTGTCCTCCGGAAAGCTGGTTCGGTTTTTTATGTACCTGTTCTCCAAGTCCGACCTCTTCCAGCGCCTTCTGAGCCCTCTCGCGCCTTTCAGCTTTCCCGACTCCGGAAATCGTAAGTGCAAGCTCTACATTTGCCAGAATCGTCTGATGTGGAATCAGATTGTAGCTTTGAAAAACGAATCCGATCGTATGGTTTCTGTAGGAATCCCAGTCTCTGTCCTTATACTTATTTGTCGATATTCCGTTGATAATCAGGTCTCCGCTGTCATAACGGTCCAGCCCTCCGACAATATTCAGAAGTGTCGTTTTTCCGGAGCCGCTCGGTCCGAGGATCGCGACAAATTCATTGTCTCTTAAATTCAGACTAACATCATCAAGTGCTTTCTGCACCAGTTTCCCCGTCCGGTACTCCTTTCGTATGTGTTTGATCTGAAGCATATACGTTCTCCTTTTTTGTCATTCTTAAATCCAGTGAAAATACTCTCTCTGATAGCGTGCTTTCTCCCCCGTCATCAGAAGAATGTCATCGCAAAGCGCCAGAACCTTTCCTTTCTCCCGAAGCGAGTCCGTCTTTACCGTACTCATCAGCTCCTCGATCAATGCATAGGCTGCCTGTTTTTTCTCCTCCGGATATCCGGTCATCGGCTCTTCAAATTTTCGGCTTTTCTGATAGACCTCACGTATCAAAAGCTCCTCCCTGGCCATGGAAAGCCTGTCCTGCGGAATCTCACCCTTTATCACTGCGCGATA
This sequence comes from Sellimonas catena, assembly GCF_027924685.1. NCBI lineage: Bacteria > Bacillati > Bacillota > Clostridia > Lachnospirales > Lachnospiraceae > Sellimonas > Sellimonas catena. The sequence goes on along the minus strand of NZ_BSBO01000027.1, from coordinate 35,139 downwards.
GCATAAATAAAGAAGCCTCGCATCGTTCAGCGCATTATGAAGTGCTCCATCCACCGAGACATTCAGGATTCTTCCCATCTTTTCCAGGGAAAGACTCCCGTCCTTTCCAAATAAAGTAAAAAATAACTGAAGCGAAATATCCCTCATTCCTTCACCGATCCGGTACAGCTCCTCTTCCTCTTCATTCAGAAGCAGATTATCCAGAAAGACCGGCTTATCCGCGCTTCCAAAGACAAAGGTCTGCCGGATGTTCCATTTACGATACAGATCCAGCACTTCACGAAAAACCCGGCCGAATCCAGGCGCGTGGTCGACTTCCACCTGCCTGAGTCCTGTCAGCTCCATGCAGTATGGATTCAGCACAGTATTAAATTTAGGGCGTACAAGAGAATAGTATGATTCTTTTTCCTTCATACTTTTCCTCTCAACGATCAATATCCCGACGGAAATGATTTCCGTCGGGTATTTATTCTGATCCCCTGTATTATATTCCAGATCCAGAAACGCGATATAATTTCCAAGTCTCTCCTTCTGCCAGCCCTGCAGGCCCTGCATGGAAATCCGCCTGATTGACCGGATCTGTCCTTTATATTTTCGTTTAACCGCCGGTATGGACTGCTGCCCTTTTACGAGCTTGACACTTTCATCTTTCAGTGTAATCTCATACCACTTGTTGTCATGTTCTTTCCGGTATCTGTTCATCGTTTCACTCCTGTCATGATGTACAACCATATTATATGGTCTGTATCCGGAAAAATCAAGTAGTATGCCGGACCTACTGATTTGACTGGCTGGAAATCAGTGTCACTGTAATATCCTGGGAGGTGTATTCCCCGTCTGATCCTGCGGACTGTACAGTCAGCGTAACATCTTCACCTGCACGGTAGTAGCCCAGTTCATTCTGAAGATCGCTGGTATCTGAGATGGTTGTTCCATTCAACGCGGTAATAATATATCCACGCTTCAGGTCGGAATCTGTATTATCCTGTGTAAGACCTGTAATATAAACGCCCTGTGGCATTCCGTAACGTTCTGCCGTTGTCTCATCGATATCCATTACCTGAACTCCGAGACTTCCCTGTTCCTCTTCACTGACTCTTGTCTTTGTCTGCTGGTTCATCAGATTCTGAATAATATCAGAAACTTCGGAAACCGGAATGGCATATCCCATACCCTCTACAGACGAATCACTGATCTTCGCACAGTTGATGCCGATGACCTCACCTTTTGTATTCAGAAGCGCGCCGCCGCTGTTACCAGGGTTGATCGCTGCGTTTGTCTGAATCAGAGTTCCGTCATATCCGCTGATCTCTCTGTCCTTGGCACTTACAATTCCGTTCGTTACGGACTGTCCGTATCCAAGTGCGTTACCGATTGCAATGACTTCCTCTCCAACCTGCAGTGCATCAGAATCGCCAAGAGTTGCTGTCTTGATTGCTGACTTTGTATCACTGCTGATGCTGTCAAGCGGAACAGCTACAACCGCAAGGTCTTTATCGGAATCGGAACCCTTGATATTGGCTTCCAGGCTGGTGTTGTCATTAAATGTTACCGTCAGGGTATTTGCATTCTCTACTACATGAGCATTCGTCACAATCAGAAGCTCTGTATCATTCTCTCCGATGATAATACCGGAACCTACACTCGTGGATTCCTGCTGGGATGTACCGCCGAAGAAGTTCTGTACTTCTTCCACTGACATATTCTGGATCGATACAACAAACGGCATGCTCGCTTTGACCAGATCCGTCAGATCTGTATCGGTTGTCCCTGAGGAGACCTGTGTCAGACTTGCTGTATCCGCCCGCGCAATCTGATTGGAAGAGCTGCCGCTTCCGCCCACCAGATAATTGACTCCATAAAATGCTCCTCCTGCTATGCCGCCAAAGAGAACGGCCAGTCCTGTAACTGCCGCGACCGTCTTGACGCCTTTTCTCTTCTTTGGGGACTTCTTGTGCGGATCCTGCTCCGGAGTCTGCTGTCCATATGGATAAAAAGAATCCTGCTGGTAATTCTGCTGATAATCGTTCCGGTAATTCTGATATCCTTCGTATCCCTGTGACTGATCATTTGTCATATTGTCTTTGTTCTCTTCAGTATTTTTATGGAAATTGAAAAACTGTTTTTTCATAATTATGCACTTCCTTTTTTTATCCTTGTTTCCTTTTTACATCTATTACTATAATGTCTCATTGTGGTGATCATGTGATGAAATTTTGAAAAAAGTATGTCCTGTCACTTTTTCTTATTTTTTCCTAAAGTTGCTGAAAAGCAAATAGAAATCCGATATAATGAAATAAGAATATGATACTTTTGCATTCTATATTTATAAGGAGGGAATTGCATTTTATGAGTCGAAAAAGAAGACGTTCTTCTTCCCGGAAGAAATCCATGGTTCTTCCCGTGATCCTGATTGTGGCAGTCATTGTCATAATCGCAGCAGGAGTATTTCTTTTCTTCCGTCTGCGCGGTACAGGAGAGAATCCTTCCGATATTCTGAAGAATTATTTTTCCTATATCACTTCACAGGATTATGAAAAGATGTACAATCTTGTAGATGCCGGGGATGTCTCCAAAGATGATTTCATTTCAAGGAACCAGAACATTTACGAAGGAATCGGCTGTTCCGATGTCAAAGTAGAGATCAAATCCGAAGAAAAGGACAGTGTTTCCTATTCGGTTACTTTGACAACGCTCGCAGGCGAAATTTCTTATGATAATACCGCTCGCTTTACAACTGACAGTGAAAAAGAAACCGTCCTTGTCTGGGATGACAGCGTGATCTTTCCAGAGCTGACTTCGACGGATAAAGTCAGAATCTACACCGATGAGGCCGCACGAGGCCAGATCCTTGACAGAAACAATGTCGTACTTGCAGGTACCGGCACCGCCTATTCCGTCGGTCTTGTTCCTGGAGAGATGAATGAAGATCATTCTGCGGACGTTGAGACACTGGCAGAACTTCTCGGGATGACCAGTGACGCCATCGAATCCGAACTCTCACAGGGCTGGGTGACAGATGACTCTTTCGTGCCGCTGACAACCATCTCCGCTTCCGACGCCGACCTGCGAAGACAGCTGCTTGAAGTTTCCGGCGTGATGCTCTCTACTGTAGAAGTCAGAAACTACCCTTACGGAGAAGCCGCCGCACATCTGATCGGATACGTGTCCAGCGTCACTGCCGAAGATCTGGAAGAACATCCGGACGAAGGATACTCTTCTGACAGCGTCATCGGAAAAAGCGGGCTGGAATCTCTGTACGAGGACGAACTCCGCGGACAAAGCGGTTATACCATAGTCATCGAAGATGAAAACGGGGAACAGAAGTCTGTTCTCGCCTATCAGGAAAAGACAGATGGTGAGGATATCCGGCTGACCATTGATATTACACTGCAGCAGTCTCTGTACGAACAGTTCCAGGAAGATGAAGGATGCTCCGTCGCTATGAACCCGTACACCGGCGAGGTGCTTGCCCTTGTAAGTACACCATCCTACGACACAAACCAGTTCATTCTCGGTCTTACTACCGATCAGTGGGATACGCTGAACAATGACGAAAGCCAGCCTCTTTACAACCGCTTCCGTCAGACCTTCGCTCCGGGCTCCACGTTGAAGCCGTTTACAGCAGCCATCGGTCTGGCAGAAGGAACAATCGATCCGAATCAGGATTATGGAAGCAATGGCACAAGCTGGCAGAAAGACTCCAGCTGGGGCAGCTACTATGTCACTACTCTGCAGGACTATTCACCGGGTACTCTGGAAAATGCACTGATTTACTCAGATAACATTTTCTTTGCAAAAGCGGCTCTGAATCTCGGAGCAGACAAGTTTACCGCCGGTCTGGACAAATTCGGTTTCAATCAGGTTGTTCCGTTTGAGATCAAGATGTCCCAGTCCCAGTACGACAACGACGGCTCCATCACCGAGGAGATTCAGCTTGCCGACAGCGGTTACGGACAGGGACAGGTACTGGCCAATCCGCTTCATCTGGCTGTCATGTATACGGCCTTTTCCAATAACGGAAGCATGATTCAGCCTTACCTGATTTACAAAGACAATCCGTCCGCTACCGTTTGGATTGAAAACGCGATCTCTCAGGAGAATACATCCATTCTCACAGAAGATCTGAAATCCGTAGTCAACAACCGGGCCGGCTCCGGCTATGCGGCACACCGCAACGATACGGAACTAGCAGGAAAAACCGGAACTGCGGAGCTCAAATCCGAGCAGGGAACTACCGGTCAGGAAATCGGCTGGTTCAGCGTCTTCACCACCGACCCGAACGCAACCAAACCAGTACTGCTTGTCAGCATGGTGGAACATGTAGAAGATAAAGGCGGAAGTACGTATGTTGTAGAGAAGGACGATGCTGTGTTGGATGAGTATCTGGGATCATGATGGATGAAGCGGGGAAATGATGATTTTGAAATTTCAGGGGAAGGTGTGACTCATGCGAGTCAAACCTTCCCCTGTTTAGAACCGTCTATTTCCTGACGGCCCCTTGTCTTATTATTCTACTTTTTCTTTTACTACAGTAACCTGACAACGCTTTTTATAACAGGCAATGCCGTACTTCAGAATCGAGTGGCAGCCCTCTTCCCGTAATTCTTCCGCATATCTGTTTTTATCGATTTGAGCAATGGCTTCCCGGCAGACGACTTCAAACTGACTTTCCTCTGCATATTTGACTTCTATAATTATGCCAAGTTCCTTTTCTTCATCGTAAATCCAGATATCGCTGTATCCATTTCCGGATTCCTTATTGGATTTCAAAATCCAGCCATCTTTATACCCCAGTATTCCAAGAAGGATGCCGTGGTAAAAGTTTTCTTTCAATGTCTTTTGTACAAACGTATCCCGAGTGCTGATGGATTTCTTTAAATAAGAACTAAAGAGCTTCTCTACTTCGGCAGCATTCCCCTGCTCCAATGCATTGCAGAAAGATTCCAGAAGTTTCCCGTCCTTTGAAACTTCTTTCTTAAACATCGCCATAATCTGTCTGATGAAGATACTTCTAATCTCCAGATTTGGAATTACCAGCTTATATCGATCACCATCTGCAGGCTCTTGTCTGGTCAGATACCCGGTCATAAAAAGCATACTCCATAAGTGATTCACAGAATCATAAATCTCATGATACGTCAAATCCTCATGAATTTCTTTCTCTACTTCCTTCCCATCAATCAGCGCTTCCATTTCACCTTTCATCACTCCATTTCCCATCTTTTCAATGAAGTGACGTACCACGTCATTTCCGCTCGTATTGATCCAGTAATTTTTTGGCGCAGCGTCTTTATCATCTATCAAAGTTAGCAACCCCCATTTCAAATGGGGGTTTAATTTTAACCCCTCCAGGGTATAGTACTGGTATCCGCTAAAGCGGGTTCGCAGACACCTTGCTACTGGCAGCCTCCCATGGAAGGCTCTTTTATTTCATTCCATCTTCCAGTTTATCGTTTTCCTCTTGTTCCTTTATATATTGGCGTATTGTTTCTTCATTTACATTGCCGATTGTAGCAACGTAATATCCTCTTGCCCAGAAATGTCGATCTGCATATTTAGGTCTGAGTTCCGGATGTCTGTCGAAAAACATTAATGCACTCTTTCCCTTTAAATATGCTACAACTTCGGAAACACATAATTTTGGTGGAATTGCTACATACATATGCACATGGTCTTTGCACACTTTCCCTTCTATGAGACTAATTCCTTTCATTTCACATAATTTGGGAATGATTTCCACTAAATCTTTTTTATTTGCTCCATACATTATTTTTCTTCTGTATTTTGGAATAAACACAATATGGTAGGTGCAATTCCATCTCGTATGTTGTATACTTGTATTGTCCATTTGGATACCTCCTATGTCTGACGTTATGGCTGCGAACCCACAACATTATAACATAGGAGGTTTTTCCTATGGTACCTTATGTAACGCTACGGCTTCGCCTATTCCCCCATCTCAGATGGGGGTTTGCGAATTATTCAATCATCACAATAACTGATGACGTCCCACGGGCAGTAGACATCCAACGTTCCAAAATGATAGCCATCATACCACTCCCGGACAGTCTGAACTTTCGCTTCCTGTCCATAATATGCCAGCATTTCCTTTACTTCACTGTCCGTAAACCCAAAATATTCATCAAACCGAACGTCTGTAATAGAATAAATCTTGAAATTATTTAGTCCAGTAAAAATACTCTCCTTTGCCACGCGCAGGCAACCTGTCAGCACTGCAAAATAGAGGCTGGAGTTCGTTTTCAAAACCTGCTGAAGCAGATTTCTCATCAAAAACACCATTTCATTATAATATCCCTGCTCGTTGGCTTTTGACAGCGGAACATCATACTCATCAATCAGAAGGATCACTTTTTTCTCATAGTGTTTCTCCAAAAGTGAAGAAAGGGTCTTTAAACTTCCCATCAATACTGAATCCGACATTGCGAAACTGCCCCTCTGTTCATGGTCTGTACAGACTAGCTGTTCATACTGCCGACGTTCCACTTCATTCAGTTTTGGACTGGATTTAAGAAGTTCATAAAACCGAAGTGCTTCATTTCCAATCACAGAACATAAAAGTGTACGTGCAACATCATAGTCGGATCCTTCCACATCCTTCAGACTGATAGAAATCACAGGAAACTTTCCCATATACTCTTCACAGATCTCTTTCTCCTCCGAAATCTTCAAACCATCAAACAGCGCCCGATTACCGCCGATTTCAAAAAAAGCTTTTAACATGCTCATATTCAGCGACTTTCCAAAACGTCTTGGACGCGTAAACAGATTCACTTCGCCCCATCTTTGAATCAAATCCCGAATCATTACCGTTTTATCTACATAATAAAAATCCTGTGTACGGATCTTTTCAAAACTTTCGATTCCTACCGGCAGTTTTTTCTTATTCACATTACTCATCTGCTGACCAGCCTTTCTCCCAGCATTACAATCAGGCCTTTACAACCATACATTCCTTTTTGTAAAATGCCATTCCATACTTAATGATCTTCTTCATTCCCCGACGCCGGAGACCTTCTGCATAGTTTCTGTCTTCAATCTGCTTTAATGCTTCCGCACAAGCCCCGTCTAAATTACCATCATTTGCATATTTTATTTCGATCACAATCCCCGTCCGCTCCCGAGTGCTGATAGAAATATCACTGTATCCTGTCCCGGTCTCATCATTGGACTGAACCCTCCAGCTTCCCTGGCTTTGCAACAGTCCCAATACCATTCCATGATAAAAGTTCTCTTTCCTATTCATTCGCACTGCTGTATCACGCACGCTGATCGAATCCCATAAATAATCATGGAGCATGTCCTGAATTGTGGATACATCTTCAGCCGGGAATGCCGCGCAGAATCGATGAATCCTCGCAGAATCCGCAAGGGTTGTTTCCTGAAACCATTCCTTTACCAGATCAATAAACAATTCCCTTACTTCCCGGTTCGGAAGCGCCAGTTTCACCTGCTTTCCATTCAGGCGTTCTTTCAGGGTCAGATATCCAGTGGAATACAGAACACTCCAGACATTATCAATCGAGTCCTCCACATCCCGGCAAGTCAGTTCCTGCCGGAGTGTTTTCGCAATCGTACCCCCGCCAATCAACTGCTCTATTTCATCCCGTGTGGTCTGATCCGATCTTACCAGTAAACGGCGGACAAGATCATTCCCACTTGTGTTCGCCCAATAATTCTCAGGTTCGGCTTCCGGATCCGCCAGCAAAACATCACAATAATTAATCACATCCCACGGGCAGTATACATCCACTTTGCCGAAACGATATCCGTCGTACCATTCCCGTATCACATCTTTATACGATGTCAAGCCATAAAAGCGCAAGATTTCATCTACATCTGCATCCGTAAAACCAAAGTATTCATCATACCGGACATCGGATATCGTATGTATTTTCAGGTTGTTCAGTCCGGTAAAAATACTTTCTTTGGAGATTCTGAGACACCCTGTAAGCACCGCAAAATACAGACTGTCATTCGTCTTCAGCGCATTGCCAAGCAGATTACGGATGAGATTTACCATCTCATCATAATATCCGGACTGAAACGCTTTATCCAGTGGAACATCATACTCATCGATCAGCAGAATGACATTCTGACCGTAATGTTGCTTCAACAACCTGGAAAGTGTATTCAAACTGTCGATCAATGTAGCATTTGACATAGCATAACTCGCTTCACTTTGACTGTCTACATTAATGAGCCGTTCATACGAAATTCTATCTTTCTCATCCAAAAACGGACTTTCAAGTAAAAAACGAAAACCTTTGGCTTCATTTCCAATTACTGTCTTTAGTGCTGCCAACGCTGTTTGAAAATTCAAGCCGTCCACACTTTTCAGGCTGATAGAAATCACCGGGAACTTCCCCATATATTTTTCGCATAGTTCCCTTTCCTCTGCGATCTTCAGTCCTTCAAATAAAGTTGGATCATTTCCAATCTCAAAAAAAGATTTCAACATACTGATATTCAAAGATTTACCAAAACGTCTGGGACGGGTAAATAAATTCACTTCGCCCCAATTTTGCAAAAGTTCTTTAATGAACATTGTCTTATCAATATAATAAAAATCATTACTTCTGATTTTTTCAAATCCATCGATGCCGATAGGAAGTTTCTTTCTCATCCTCCCCATTCTCCTTTCCGATGCCAGTGACATAAACAATAGGATGTCCTCTTTTCTGTCTGGAAAGGGCAGCTGCCCAGCCAGATTTTAAAAGGACATCATTCACCTGTTATGCTTTACTTTATCATGAAGATGGAAAGCGGTCAAGGTTGGGAGTATCCTTATCTTACCTTCCACGCTTCCTTGACCTTCATTGCTGTCACATAGATCATACCGCCAAAAATTCCTCCCAGCGTATTGTAAAACAGATCGGAAAGCTGGAAGGTCCCCAGGCAGAGAAGCAGCTGTAGAAATTCAATTCCAAGGGAGGTCCCAAAACCGATTCCCAGAGCGGATGCCAGCATCCATGTCACTTTTCTGGTTTTCCATAGTTTATGAGAGAACGTCCAGAACAGAAGCAGGATGTACGGAATAAAAAGAAAGACATTCTCAACTGCCTCTGTGCTCAGCTTACCATCATCTCCGTTCAGTCCCCATCCTCCCATCACATTGGATAACGGGTTGCTCCAGATACTTCTGTTCAACAGCGTCCGGAAGAGCATCAGCGCCACATAAAAAGCAAACAGGAACATCTTTCGGAATTCGGATGACTTCCGAAACATTTCCAGCCAGATCTTCACCGCCCGTTTCCAGCTGGTCGCCTTAGCGAACAGATAGAAAAACATAAAAAATATGGCAAGAAGAACTGCAAAGCCAAAAGGCTCATATATGGCTTTGAGAATGTTGGTCAAAATTGTTTGAAGTGCCGCAGGTTCGGCCGGTTCCTTGCTGCCATCAGCAGACGTCTGTACTCCTGCTCGGAGAGTTCTCTTTCTTCATCGATAAATGCCTGTCTCTGAATCTTCAGGAGCTTTACCGTGCAGGTTTGACAGCCTGTAAATTCCAGATAGGAATTGACCGCAGAGAGCTTCGCGTTTACGGTCTTTGGCTGGTAGGATTGAATCAGCCTCTCCCGGTATTCGAGGATTTTCTGTTTTGAGACTTTTGCGCCGCCAAGAAAAGCGGATAAAATCTGAAGCTCTCTCATATACTTCTCAACGGTAGCCCGGCTTTTTTCTTCCTGGATCAGGAAGATTTCATACTCTTTCAATGACTTTTGCGTAATACGTTTCCCTTCCATAAGTATTCCTTCCTTTTGTGTTTTCTCTTTAGTATCTTCAGCTCTGCCTTCCACTAATCCTGCCTTTGTAAATTTTGCTGTATATAAAAAAAGACTGAATCTATCTCTGTTTTGGTTCAGTCTTTTTGCATTTTTTTTATTTTTCTTTACCATATGGCTGATTTTCGATATAATAAAGTTAATAATTACATCGAAGAAAGGATGCTCTACATGAAAAAAACGCTTTCGCGCCGCCAGAGTTATCTTCTGCTGGCAGTTTTTCCCGCCTATTTTATCATTGTGGGACTATTTATGCAGCCACCTTCGGAAATTCTTTCCGGTCTGTATTCGATTATCCGTGAGCCCGACTTTCTGATTACAGACTATTTTGTGATTGGAGGCATTGGGGCTGCTTTTCTGAATGCCGGCCTGATTACGCTGCTTTTACTTCTTGTTCTTTATCTTCTGCATATGGAAATCGACGGTCATACCATCACCTCCTGCTGCCTGATCTTTGGCTTTTCTTTGTTTGGAAAAAATGTCGTCAACATCTGGACGATTCTCCTGGGTGTCTATTTGTATGCTCACTATCACAAGACTTCCATCCGGAATTATCTTTATGTCGGTCTGTACGGAACGAGCCTTTCCCCGATTATTACCCAGGTTATGCAGTTCGAAGGATTATCATTGCCTGTCCGGATCTTTTTAAGCTTTGCTATCGGTATCAGCATTGGTTTTGTTCTGCCTCCATTGTCTACCCATGTTCACTATGCTCATCAAGGTTACTCTTTGTATAACGTCGGTTTTTCTTCCGGTATCATTGCGACAGTCATCATCTCTTTATTCAAATCCTTTGGAATTGAAGCAGAATCCCGGCTGATCTGGCATACAGGAAGTAATCTGGAGTTTTCCATCATTTTGGGGGCACTGTTCCTGATCATGATTTTATCTGCCTTTCTTTTGGACCGGAAGCAGCTGTTTGCTTCCTATAAAAAGATCCTTAAATGCAGCGGAATCTCAGGAACTGATTATCTGAAACAGGAAGGGAAAGCGCCTGTTCTTCTCAATATGGGAATCAACGGATTTTTCGCCATGTTTCTTGTGCTGATTTTGGGCGGAGATCTCAATGGTCCGACCATCGGCGGTATTTTCACGATCGTCGGATTTTCCGCCACCGGGAAGCACCTCTTTAATATTGCCCCGATCATGATCGGCGTTATTTTGGCCAGCGTAACAAAAGAGTGGAATATCAACGATCCGTCACCGATGCTTGCTCTTCTGTTTTCTACGACTCTTGCCCCGATCGCCGGGGAATTCGGGATTGTAGCCGGTCTCCTTGCCGGATTTCTTCAGTCTTCTGTAGCATTAAATGTTGGAATTCTTTATGATAGTATGAATTTGTATAATAATGGATTTGCCGGAGGAATTGTAGCAATTTTCATGGTTCCGGTGATCCGTTCCATCCGCTCCAGAAGAGCGCGCGCAAAAGGCGACCTCTCTCTTTAGAGGCCGCCTTGCTTACCATTCCTTATGCATTTTTTGAAATTCCGGTATGTATAGGATGAGCGTCAGAAACATGATCACCATCTCAGCGAGAATAAAGAAATCCGCTGTCTTTTTGGGAATTCCCGGAAATACCACCAGTGCCAGAAGCAGTAAAAACAAGGTGGCTGTACATACTTTTCCAAACCATTTTGCCCCGTTTAGCTTCTGCCCGTGTTTCAGATTCCATGCTCCCATCACAGCCATAAATCCCTCCTTTATGATCATCAGAAGGATCAGGTAACGCATCAGGGGGTAACGGAATGCGAGACAGACAGCCACTGCCGCATGGGTCAGTTTATCCGCCACAGGATCCAGAAATTTCCCGAATTCGGTGATCATATTGAAATGTCTTGCGACTTTCCCGTCCAGGAAATCGGTGATGGTGGAGATCAGAAGAATCGCCGCCGCCTGATATTCCTCCTGAATGGAATCTGCACGTAAGTATACAATACAAAATACCGGGATCAGAAGAATCCGGAAATATCCCATGCAATTTGGTATTGATAACAGTTCTTTTTTTGAAAAATGCTTCATGTTCCCTCCATTCTGGTTTGACAGGCCCCCTCTTCTTTGTTTAAAATAGTGATAAAACAACGACAGGCAACAAGGAGGCATTTTATGCTGCGAAATATTGATCTAAATGAAATCTCTGACGGGAACCTCTATACTTCCAATGATCTGGTACGTGCCGACTGCGGCGGATGCCGCGGATGCTCGGACTGCTGTCAGGGAATGGGAGATTCCATCATCCTTGACCCTTATGACATGGACCAGCTGTACCGTGGTACCGGCCTGAAGCCGGAGGAGCTTCTCCTTCGCGCTGTTGATCTTTCCGTTGTGGACGGCATCATTCTCCCGCATCTGAAGATGACCGGAAAACGGGACTGCTGCCCGTTTCTGTCCGGGGAGGGCCGATGCCGGATTCACGCATTCCGTCCCGGCTTCTGCCGGCTCTTTCCTCTTGGAAGACTGTATGAGGATGGTTCTTTTTCCTACTTTCTTCAGACGAAAGAGTGTAAAAAGACCCACCGTTCCAAAATCCGGATCAAAAAGTGGCTTGACATCCCGGATCTGCCTCGCTATGAAGACTATGTGTGCAGCTGGCACTACCTTCTGATGGATCTGCAGGCTCATATCGAGCGGGCAGGAGATGAATCCTATCAGAAACAGGTATCCATGTATGTGCTCCAGAACTTCTACCTGACCCCGTACCCGGAAGAAGGCTTTTATGAAGCGTTCCAGGAGCGGTACGAGACTTGTAAGAAGCTCTTTCACCTGGCATAAGACCAGCTTATGCCTTCAGGTCTTTTACAGTTCTCTGGAATCCAGAACGATCGTAAACGGTCCGTCATTGATGAGGGAGACTTTCATATCTGCACCGAATCTCCCTCTTTCTACGACCGGTACCTGAGCCTTGCAGGACTCAATGATATATTCGTACAGCTCCTCTGCCGCTTTTGGATCTCCGGACTCGATAAAGCTTGGCCGGTTTCCTTTCTTGCAGTTGGCATACAGGGTGAACTGGGAAATCAAAAGCAGACTTCCTCCCACATCCGCCAGGGACAGGTTCGTCTTGCCATTTTCATCTTCAAAGATCCGCATTCCGATCAGCTTTTTTACCATCTTGTCCGCGGTCTCTTTTGTGTCTTCCTTTCCGACACCGATCAGGACCATAAATCCCTTTCCAATACTTCCGATGGTTTCTCCATCAACGGTTACCGAGCTCTCAAGAACTCTTTGAATTACAAATTTCATCTTTTTCACTCCTTATTTTCTCCTATCTATCTTACCGTTTTTTTGTCTGTTCTGCAAGAAATACCTTGTATTTCCGCAATAAATAAGATATATTGATACAGTATGATGAAATTTGGAAATGAGGATGAGACATGAAATTACAGCAACTGCTCAGCTTTACACGGAAAGCTGTGGACGAATACCAGATGATCGAAGCAGGAGACAAGATTGCTGTCGGAATTTCCGGAGGCAAGGACAGTCTGACACTTCTCTACGCGCTCGCCGGTCTGCGGCGTTTTTATCCGAAGCCGTTTGACCTGATTGCCATCACGGTGGACCTTGGCTATGAGAAGTTTCATACAGAGAAGATTGAGGCACTCTGCCAAGAGCTGGATGTGCCATACCATGTAGTAAAAACGGATATTGCAAGGATTCTGTTTGAGGAACGCAAGGAAAGCAATCCATGTTCGCTCTGCGCCAAGATGCGCAAAGGCGCGCTCAATGAAGCAGTGAAGAAACTGGGCTGCAACAAGGTTGCCTATGCCCATCATAAGGATGATATTGTCGAGACGATGATTCTTTCTCTGATTTTTGAGGGCCGGTTCCACTCTTTCTCTCCGAAATCCTATCTGGACCGTATGGATCTGACTGTTATCCGTCCAATGATGTATGTCAATGAAGCGGATGTCATCGGATTTCAGAGAAAATATGAGCTTCCTGTCGAAAAGAGCCGCTGTCCGGTGGACGGGCTGACAAAACGGCAGTATGCCAAAGATCTGATTCACCAGCTGGAGCTTGACCATCCGGGTGCAAAGCAGCGCATGTTTACCGCAATTATAAATGGAAATATTGAAGGCTGGCCGGTACGGCTGACAAGAGAGGAAGTAAAAAGCAGTTCTTAAAGAACTGCTTTTTTCGTTGCTTCTTTGATTTTTACGATCTCTATGATCGCATCAACACATCCGTCGATGCCAAGCTTTCCGCTGTCAAGGCAGACATCATAGCTCTGAACCGCCGACCATTTCTTGTTAGTGTAATAGTTATAGTAGCTGCCGCGCTTTTTGTCCGTCTTGATAATCATTTCCTTCGCTTTCGCCTCTGTCATGTCATACATCCGGCTGATTCGTTTGGCCCTCTTTACTGTGTCCGCATGGATAAAGACAGACAGGACATTCCGGTAATCCTCCAGCGCATAGTCCGCACATCTTCCGATCAAAATGCAAGGTCCTTCTTCGGCAAGCTTTTTAATCGCGTCAAACTGTGCGAGGAATATCTTATGGTTGATCGGCATGTCAGAGTAGCTCCCTGATTTATATCCGAGTGAATAGGTATCCATTACGAGAGAATAGAGAAAACTGCTTGTCGGCTTCTCATCGTGTGCCTTTAAAAGTTCCTCTGCAATTCCACTGTCTTTGGATGCACGATCCAGCATTTCTTTATCATAAAATGGGATCTCCAGCTTCTCGGAAAGGCGCTCGCCGATCTCGTGTCCACCGCTGCCAAACTCTCTCCCGATTGTAATAATTGTATTTGTTTTTGACATATACATCACGCTCCTTTAACCAGTCAGCTGTCAAGCTATCGATAGGACTATTATATATCAAATTGAGCAAAATGTATATAACTTTACCAAAAATTTAACTTTTTCTTCTTAGTTTTTGCAATAAATCAACAAAATATTGTGGAAGAGGGGCATCGAATTCCATGTATTCTCCCGTTGCCGGATGATAAATTCCCAGAATCTTCGCATGCAGCACCTGCCCTTTCAGCCCTGGAAAAGGAGGTCTGGAGGACGGTCCGTACACTTCATCCCCGAGAAGCGGATGATGAAGCGATGCCATATGGACACGAATCTGGTGGGTACGCCCCGTCTCGAGACGGCAGCGGATGTAGGTGAAATTTCCAAAACGCTCCAACACCTCATAATGGGTCACAGCCTGTTTTCCATTTTTATGGTTGATGCTCATCTTTTTCCGGTCTGTCGGGTGACGCCCGATCGGCGCGTCCACGGTTCCGGTGTCTTCTTTGATATTCCCGTATACAATCGCATGGTATTCCCTGCGGATCGTATGCTCTTTCAGCTGCTCCGCAAGAATCCGGTGGGCCTCATCATTTTTGCATACCAGAAGGGAGCCTGTCGTATCCATATCGATCCGGTGTACAATTCCCGGACGCATCACGCCATTGATCCCCGAAAGGCTGTCTTTGCAATGATACATCAGTGCATTGACAAGCGTCCCGCTGTAATGCCCCGCCGCCGGGTGGACAACCATCCCTTTCGGTTTGTTGACGACCAGAATATCCTGATCCTCATAAAGAATATCAAGCGGGATGTCTTCCGGAAGGATATCCGGCTCCTTCGCTTCCGGGATCTCCACCGAGATTTCATCGCCTGCCCCCAGTTTATAGTTTGCCTTTACAGGCTTTCCGTTTACACTCACATGGCCCTCTTTGATCAGCTTCTGAATATAAGAGCGTGATACTTCCTCCAATCTGCACGAAAGGAATTTGTCGATCCGTTCTCCGACAAATTCCTCCGCCTGCAACACTTTATTTTCCATCTGTGCCTGTTCCTTTCTTTCTTCCAAGAAACTCCAGCTCCTCCTCCTTGTACCGGAAAAAGATCAGGATAAGCAGTACCGCAAATGATACCGTCACATAAATATCTGCCACGTTAAATACCGGAAAGTCAATCAGACGGAAATAGAAGAAGTCTACCACATATCCAAGACGAATCCGGTCAATCAGATTCCCGGCCGCGCCTGCCACAATGAAAATTCCGCAAAGTCTCAGCGGCAGATACCGGCCGGTCTTCGGAATCCGCACGTAACAGTAAAGAATAAAAGCAAAAATCAGAATGGCAACGCACACGAAAAAGATCTGCCGGTTCTGCAGAAGACCAAACGCGGCACCTCTGTTTTCCAGATAGTTCAGTTCAAACACGTTGTCAATCAGGACAAAGGCAGGACCGTCCTTCAGATGCGTGACTGCCAGATATTTGGTATACTGGTCAATCAGTACCGCCACGATGACAAGAATCACTGCCATGACATAATTTTTCAGTCCATTTTTCTTATTCATATCTCTCTCCTGTGATCATCAATCAAGTATATTTTCGGACTTCAACATAGGATCTTCCCTTCCGCGTCTCGGAAAGCACGCCCTCGTAACGGAATTTCCCCATTCCCCGCACCGAGATAATGTCTCCTTCCTTCAGGCGGTACCCGTTGCTCACAATCAGCCTGCCGTTTACAAACACCTTTTTCCCTTCAATCAGTCCGGAAAGTCTGCTTCTCGAGGAAGAAAATGCAAGTGCCAGAAGACTGTCCAGTCTTACAGACGCAACTGTCCCCCGTATTTCTTCAAAGGACGGCTCGTACTGAAACTCCTGCTGTGCCTCAATCTGTGCCATTACAGATGTGTGACGGATTCTGGTCAGATTTTCCGCAAGAAAGTCCGCCATGTTTTCCGATACAAATACAACCGCCTCCCGGTCTTCCACGAGAATGTCACCGATCTTGCATCTTTCAATTCCAAGATTCAGAATTGCTCCAAGATAGTCCCGGTGAGACAGTTCCTCCGAAAACTTCGGATTCAGCGGGCGGATACGAAGGATGGAAAACGGATAAAAAAACTCATAACAAAGAGCATCAGGTAGAAAAGCAACCATCTGACGCTCCGCTGCCGCATAGCCGCCAAAAGTCTCGTATCCGGAGTACAGCTCCTCCTTTGACAGCGTATGCAGAATATTCAGTTCATTCAGATTCAGAAAGTCACTGAACATCACAATCCCGCGCTGGTAGGCAGTGCGGGATAGGTCAATCAGTCTTTTCTGAAATATTAATTCTTCTCTTTCCATTCTCTGAAACCGGTTTCTTAGTATCTTTTGCTGATAGAAGACACATCAAAAGATGTGTTCAGAAGATCCTGAAGATCTCCGGAAATACCTACGTTTGTAGGAGTCAGCAGGAAGATGAAACTGGAAATCTTCTGAAGGTTTCCGTCAATGGCAAATGTCGCGCCTGATGTAAAATCAATGATACGCTGCGCAATCTCAAGATCAAGGCCTTCCAGATTCAGAATTACAGTACGTCCGCTCAAAAGTGTCTCTGTAATCTCTCTTGCGTCATCCACAGAGCTCGGCTTGATCACACATACTTCCATGCCTGTAGCCTGCGGTCTGCGGCCTGAACGTCTCATAGGTGTCACTTTGCTGTTCTGAGAAGATGTCTGTCTGGATTCGTAGTCTTCCTCTTCTTCTGCAGAGAAATTTTCTGTCTCTTCATTCGTCTTATCTCTTCCAAACAGTTTTCTTTTCGGTTTCTCTTCGTAGTCCTCTAAGTCATCTTCATCAAAGAAATCATCGTTCTCATAATCGTCGTCGTCATCACTTAATTTCATGATATTCAAAAACTTGTCTAATACACCCATTTTTTACACTCCTATCATCTTGTGTTCTTATCTAAAGCATAATTTCTTTTACCAAAGATTCCTGTACCGACACGGACCATTGTGGCACCTTCTTCAATCGCTACTTCATAATCATTGGTCATACCCATAGAAAGTACGCCCATATGGATATTATCAATGTTTTTGTCTGCAATGTCAACAGATAATTTCCGAAGCGCAGAAAAAAATTGTCGATTTTTCTCCGGGTCATCTGTATTCGGCGCAATCGTCATCAGGCCCTCTACAGTAACATTTTTGAACTCCGGAACTTTATCGATAAACCCCATGACATCTTCCGGCATGAGACCGAATTTTGTGTCCTCTTTTGCCATATTGACCTCCAGAAGGACCTTCGCTGTGACCTGCTTTTTCGCCGCTTCCCGGTCAATGGTCTCCAGCAGTCTGAGGGAATCCACCGAATGAATCAACTCGGCTTTGTCAACGATATATTTGACTTTATTTCTCTGCAGATGTCCGATCATGTGCCACCGGATATCGGACGGAAGTTCTTCGTATTTTTCCGTCAGTTCCTGTACTTTGTTTTCCCCGAACACACGGATTCCCGCATCGTATGCCTCCCGGATCATGGCAGCCGGTTTCGTTTTGCTGACCGCGATCAGTGTAACATCTTCTCTTTTACGTCCGCTTCTTTTGCAGGCATTTTGTATTTTTTCCTCTACAATCCCGAGATTTTCTGTAACAACTCCAGGCTCATAACATGTTTCCATCTCTTCTACTTCCTTTCTGCTTTTGCTATACAAGAATCTCATCATCCTGTACCGATTCCGCGTTCAGGACAATTCTGTCATAGTTGGACAGCTGATTGCTGCTTCCGTTTCCGGTAATATAGTAGTCCTCATTTTCAGCCGCGATATCAATGGAGGTAAAGACAGCATAACCGCTTCCGGCTTCATAGACCCCTGCCTGGCTGACTGTCTCAGACAGCGTTCTTGTATTATTGGAATCCTGCATCTGGATCACTGTGCCCTTTGGCAGATTTTCCGCTTCGATGCATGCCATATTTTTTTCTGTATCTGTATAGTAGACATCCGCCGCCCGGAAACTTGTTTCCCCGTCATTATAGACAAGCACGCCCTGCTCATCTGTCTCGCCGTTGCTCACAATATATTCTGTCGGAACCTCATAGCAGTCCTTTTCCACAACCGCGGATTTTGGAATTTTGAGTCCCTGTGCGTTTTCAATGAGAATCTCAATGTCCAGATAACGGTCGGATGCGTAGCGGATCATCGAACTGTCCAGTGTCAGGTATGCGTAATAGGTGTCCTTGTCCTTTTTTTCCATCTGAAGGCCCGCAATCATTTCTTCATCATCTTTTAGAAAACGGATGTTGACACTGCTGCGGTCCAGCAGAGACTCTGCCGTATCCGCATCCATTCTTACAACCAGATACCATTCTTCTCCTGTCACAATCTTGTACATGCTGTCCCCTTCACTGACTTTCCGGTTCTCATGCACCTCCGTCCTGGTATAGCTGCTTTTATCAAAATTCTTGTCTGTGACCTGGTCGGTTGTCATGCCCTCATAACCGTCTACCTCATAGACAAGAATTCCATCCGTCTCACTTGTACAGTTCTGATAGCTTCCTTCTTCCTGCTCTTCAAGAGCCGCCGTCATTCTGGAAGTTCTGGTCTGGTCTGTTTTCCGGTCAAGCAGATTCTGTATCGTACTTTTCAAGGAGTACGTCTCGGAAAAAGATGCCTCCCTGTAGTTGTTCGCAAATGTGCGGACCGAAGACAGAAGCTGTCTCTGCTCATCCTCTGTAAGCTGTGTTTCTCCTGTCTCTTCCTCCCTGTTGCTTAAATCCAGTTTCTTATCGGAAACAGCACAGACACTCTGACCTGCTGAAATCTTGGATTCCTCGGGCTGACAGAAATTCAGATAGCCGCTTTTCGGCGCCTCCACGGTCTGCTCTGTCCGGACTGCAAATCCTGTATAGGATACATTCTTAATAATCGATCCCTGCCCTACTTCGTAGTATGTCGTCGGCCGGTTGGTAACCGAAACCACCAACTCTACAATCACATAGATCAGGATAACGGCAAACAGAATGACTCCGATATTGATATTCCATTTTCTGCGGTATGACCTGATATCCGTAGTTTTCTTTCTGACTGCCAAATCATCTTCCTCCTAATTCCATTTCTTAAGCCTTGGTCCATTCCGGTAACAATAGAGATCCCCCTGCCGTACATTCCGCTTCTTCATCTCATCCAGCAGCATGTCTTTCAGCTTCCACCAGCTTGTATTCCAGTTGCAGAACACGGCATCCTTCTCCGGAATTCTGCTGAAAAACCGTTCGATCACCATATCCGGATCCAGCAGCCGGATAAACAGAATCAGGCGCTCCAGATACTCTTCCAGGGTGCAGATCTGAAACTCCCCGTTTTCATACTGCCCTGCAAGCTCTGTCCCTTTTGCCAGATAGAGAGAATGAATCTTGACGATATCATTACCAAGCACCGACAGAATTTTCGCTGTTTCCGCCGCATCCTCCCCGGTATCCCACGGAAGATTTAAAATCACATGGGTACAGATATCAAACGGATACTGTCTGATCCGCTGTACCGCATCGATATATTCCGCAAGGCCGTGTCCCCGTCTGACTTTTGCAAGGGAATGGTAGTTGACTGTCTGAAGTCCCAGTTCGATCGTGACCGCAATTCCCGTCTCCTGCATCCACTCATGCAAAAAAGCCAGGTAACGGCTGCTGATACAGTCCGGCCTGGTGGAAATCGATACTTCAACGATATCTTTCACCTTTTCCGCTTCCCTGATATAGGAGCAGAACGTCTCAAACGGAAAGTATGTATTTGTATAATTCTGAAAATATGCAATAAACTTCTCTGCGTGATATCGTCTTTGAATATATTCTTTTGTCTTTTCGAGCTGCACCGCAACCGGCACAGCCCCTTCCATGGCCTCAAACCCGGTGCCTTTTTCCGAACAGAACGTGCAGCCGCTGCCGCCCTCTCTGTTCGGGCATGTCCCGGGAAGATTGACCGGAAGTTTATATACTTTTGCGTGATACTTGTCTTTCAGATACTGACTGTATGATCTGTATAACTGCTCTTCCATCGTCACTGTCCTTTTCTTCTCCTGTATATTCTTCTGTTTTCCGGTAATAATAAGGAAAGAATTCATAAAGGAGGATTATCATATATGAAATGGTTTGATAACATTGCACTGACACTGGTAATCGTAGGCGCCCTGAACTGGCTGCTGATCGGCGTATTCCGCTTTGATCTGGTCGCCTGGCTCTTCGGAAACCTGTCCATGCTGTCCCGTATCATCTATGCGCTGGTAGGTCTCTGCGGCCTATATCTGATCAGCCTGTTTGGACGGATACGTGGCTTTTCCGAAGATTAATTCTGCGTGCCTTCCAGAAGCGCATTCATATTCTGATAAAGGATATCTCTCGATCCGGCACCCATCACGATGGAGATGTATGGATGATCTGCCGAATTCCGGTCCAGAAGGATCAGGCAGTATCCTGCTTCTCCGGTCGTGCCGGTCTTGCCGCCCACTACAGTAACTCCGTCCGGAGCATTTACAATGCCTCTCGCATAATAGTTGGTCGGCTTCCACTCTTCTGTGCGGACACTTCCGTCCGCTTCTTTGATGGAAGCAGTATAGCTTTCCGCCTCGATGACTTTCATGAATTCCTCATTTTGAATACAGGTATTGAAAATCAGATACAGATCGTATGCTGTTGTATAATGATTATCATCATGCAGTCCGTGCGGATTGGTGAAATGCGTGTTAACCGCCATCAGCTCCTTCGCGCGGGCATTCATTTCTTCCACAAAAGCTTCTTCCGACCCGGAAATATGTTCTGCGATCGCTGTCGCAGCATCGTTTCCTGAAGAAAGCAGCAGTCCGTAAAGCAGATCGCCAAGCGTCAGCTGGTCTCCTTCCTGAAGTCCGCACAAAGACGCGTCCACCGGAAAACTGGATGCTGCCGCATTCTCTCCGACTGTCACGACATCAGAAAGATTCCCTTTTTCCAGCGCAAGAAGTGCTGTGAGAATCTTCGTCGTGCTGGCCGGATACAGCCGGTCATGGATCTGATTGGAATAGAGCACATTTGCTCCGTTTAAGTCAAACAGTCCGGCAGCATGCACATTTGTCGTGCCGCTGTACTGAATCTCATCTGTATTTTCGGAAGCCACACACAGATTGGTTGCAGCAAGCCCATCTGTAGAAAATACCGAACCGCTGTAATTCTCCTTTTCATAGGATACCATCTCTGCGTTCTTCTGCGCATGCTGCATGGAGACCGCATACACTCCGCCGCCCGCCGCCGCAATCAGCACCAGACAGATCCCTGCTGCGATCTGTCTCCTATGGTTCTTTTTCTGATTCTTCTTATTCCCGTGTCTGCGGCTGCGTTTCTGTCTGTTTTTCTCAATCCGTTCTCTTCTTTTTTGTGCTTCCTCTTCCCTGTAACTACTCATACATGAACCCCTTCATAGCATTTATACTGCTGTGTTATACTACTTATACATTTCTCTCCAGTCGAGATCTCCTCTGTCGATGGCCAGAATGATAAGCTCCGCCGTTGCAAGATTGGTCGCGACCGGAATGTTGTATGTGTCGCACAGACGGATCACATCATTGACATCCGGCTCATGCGGCTTCGGATTCGACGGATCCCGCAGGAAAATCAGGGCGTCGATCCCATTCTGCGCGATCTGGGATCCCAGCTGCTGCTTCCCGCCAAGAGGTCCTGCCAGATATTTGTGTACATTCAGATTTGTAACTTCCTCGATCAGACGTCCTGTCGTTCCGGTTGCATACAGTTCATTTCTGCTTAGAATCCCTCTATAAGCAATACAGAAATTCTGCATCAGTGTCTTTTTTGAGTCGTGTGCAATGAGCCCAATATTCATGTTTCTCACTCCTTACTTATATTTTTTCTGCTGTAATCCAACATTTAATACCAGACCTATACCGATAAACATGCTGACAAGGGATGACATTCCGTAGCTGACAAACGGCAGCGGAATACCGGTATTCGGGAAGAGCCCTGTCGCCACACTGATATTAATGAAGCTCTGTATCCCGATCTGCGCGGCTACCCCGCAGCATATGATCCGGCCTCCTGTATCCGGTGCACGCATCCCTATTCTCATACATTGTATTACAATTAATAATAGCAGACCAATCACGATACAGCAACCCACAAAACCTAATTCTTCTCCTACAATCGCAAAGATAAAGTCGGTCTGCGGCTCCAGAATAAAGTTACCGTTCTTTACGGATGTTGTCGTATTATTGTTCAGGCCCTTTCCGGTCAGCCGGCCGGAACCGATGGCCATAATGGAGTTATTCTGCTGATACGCCTCATCACTGCTGTATTTTTCGGGCTGCAGCCACGCAAGAATACGTGTCTCCTGATACCCCTGCAGAATATCGATATCCGAGTGGACAATGAGGCTCAAAAGGATCACTGCCGCCGGAACCGTAATCAGAAGAAATATTCCGATAAATTTGTAGCCCAGGCCTCCCACATACATCATAACGCAGAATACCAGAACAATCGAAATCGTCGTTGAAAGGTCCGGCTGCTTGTAGATCAGAAAGCATGGTGCCGCCATCAGAAGTACTGCCTTTATGATCGTAACCGGCTTTGTAATCTCATCTTCATGATTCATAATATATTTCGCAAAGAACAGAACAAGCAGGATCTTTGCAAGTTCGGACGGCTGAAACGTCGTAAATCCGAAATCAATCCATCTTGTTGCCCCGTTTACGTCTTTTCCAAAGAATCGTACGGCCAGAAGCATCGCGATCGTCAGACCGTAAAGGATCCACTGCAGATTCAAAATCCATACATAATCAATCATGGATACAACGGCCAGTGCGATCAATCCGATGACCAGTCCGATGATCTGTCTTCCCTGAACAGACTGCTTAGCACTTCCGATTACCATGATGCCCAGACATGTCAGGGCAAGCACGGAAATCAGCAGCGAAAATTTAAAATCTTTTAAACGGTATGGTTTCGTAAATTTCAGTATCTTCAAAGCTTTTCTCCTGTCAGTGTAATGGTAATCCGGGAACGGGTGACTGAAACATCAAAGGTTTCCGGAGTTGTATCAATGTATTTTGATACCGTCAGAAACAGTTCTTTCTGGAACAGTTCACATACATTTGGGTTACAATCCATTCTGTCGGATACGAGAACCGTTCTGAGGCGGTCTTTTGCGATCCCGACAGACGCTTTTTTTTCCATTCCTTCAAATAATCCCATTTTCTGCCTCCTGCTTAATTCTTTTTGAACAGATGTGTGAGCCGGGAGAACAGTCCTCCCTTCTCATCCATATCCATGAGAGGAACTTCCTCCCCCGTAAGTCTTCGGCAGATATTCATATAGGCCTTCCCTGACGGGGAATCATCACCCGCAACAGGTTCACCCTGATTTGTCGCGATCACGACCTGTTCGTCATCCGGAATGGCGCCAAGCAGATGGATCGGAAGAATCTCGGTCACATCTTCCACGGACATCATGTCTCCGCGCTTTACCATATCAATCCGGATCCGGTTGATCACCAGTTCGAGGTTCCGGATCTGCTTTGCCTCCAGAAGACCAATAATCCGGTCCGCATCCCGGATCGCGGAAACCTCCGGCGTTGTCACAACAACTGCACGGCCAGCTCCTGCCACGGCATTTTCAAAGCCCTGCTCGATTCCTGCCGGACAGTCCAGAAGCACATAATCATACTCCTCTCTCAGATCCGCGGTCAGCTTTTTCATCTGCTCCGGAGAGATGGCGGATTTATCCTTTGTCTGGGCAGACGGGAGCAGATAAAGCCCCTCATATCGTTTGTCGTGAATGGCTGCCTGCTTCAGTCTGCATTTCCCTTCGATCACGTCAACCAGATTGTAGACGATCCGGTTTTCCAGCCCCATTACAACATCCAGATTCCTAAGTCCCAGATCCGTGTCGATGACCAGCACTTTTTTCCCAAGCTTTGCAAGGCCGGCCCCTATATTCGCGGTCGTCGTCGTCTTCCCGACACCGCCTTTTCCTGATGTAATAACAATAACTTCACCCATGTTCCTTCCTCCTAAGACCAAACTTGATGGAAAGACAACAGACAGGAGAAATCCGCCCCTGCCATGCCGCCTTCTTTCTTTCGTAATTTCCGGTACATCATCAGTCTCCTGAAACAACCGTTCCAAGGGATGCTGCATGTCCCGTCACGATTTCATCTTCTTCATCCAGCCCGTAATAGTAGCGGATAATATCACGCCCTATTTCAGAAGGATACGTAGAATTATAACCATTTGCGATACGGATCGCAAACGCAACGTTGGTGTCCTGTCCTGATGTAAATCCAACGAACAGGCCGTGGTTCGGATGCGTCGTACTCTGCTGTGCGGTACCTGTCTTTCCGTACAGTTCAAAGTCTCCGAGACTATTGAATGTGGAAGTATTGGTAACCATTCTGCGCATTCCATTGTGAACTGCTGTCCATGTGGAATTCGCAATTCCTTCCACCTCATTTCTGACACTTGGCTCATAATCTTTCACAAGATTTCCGTTGACATCCGTTGTTTTATCAAATAATGACAGATTATAGACGGTCCCCTCATTGGCAACTGCGCTGATATAACGTGCAAGCCCTGATGTTGTATAGTTGTTGGTTCCCTGTCCAATAGAAGAACGTACTACGTCACTGTCGGAAATCTGCGGCTGCGACTCCGTGATTTCCAGCCCGGTTGTGTCTCCAAGGCCGAATTCCTCCGCATATTTCTGCAGACGCTCAATTCCGTATGCATCATTGTATTCTCCGCCCGTTGTTCCAAGACGGTAGCCTACTTCGTAGAAGAAATCGTTACAGGAGTGCTGAATCGCGCTTACCACATTTAAGCTTCCATGAGAGCCCGGATAGATCCAGCATCGTGCGATCGGAGAAATCTTATCAAAAATTCCGGTACAGGAAATCGTAGTGCCTGTGCTGATTACTTCCTCGGTCAGACCTGCAATGGAAACAAGCGGTTTATATGTGGAACCAGGCGCCGTCCGTTCCTGTGTTGCTTTGTTGTAAAGCGGACTCGACGTCATGGAGTTCAGCTGTGCATAATAGTCGGAATCCATCGTATTTGCCAGACGATTGTTGTCATAACCCGGATAGGAAACCATGGCAAGCACCTGTCCGTTGCTCGGATCCGTAATCACGATGGATCCGGTACACGGCTCCAGTCCCAGTTCGCCGGGCGTAATCTCCAGACTTTCAATCTTGCTCCGGATAAAGTTATAAGCAGCTGTTGAACCGGAACTTCTCAGCCGGTTGTACTGGGTTTCATCATATTTCAGAATATTCTGCTCATACAGGATACAGCAGACCTGGTTTCCTGAAATATCCCCGGATTTGATCATATATTCATAGATGATTTTTTCAAAATCACCGTCATCTCCAAGCACTTCTCCCACATACTGCACAATTGCCTGATAAATCTCGGAAGCGCTTGAATAGCTTGCATCCCCTTCCAGATAATCGGTCAGTTTTGAGGTGTCGATCCAGTTCTGTGAAATCGCATAATTCAGATATTCATTAACTCCGATCGTCTCCTCTTCTTTCCATGCAAGATAGGTCTCATCGCTTGTATCGATTCTGTCCTCAACAAGGATTCCGGAATCATCTGTCAGAAGTGTGTCCACCACATAGTCCATGTAGGCTTTCATCCGGTCAGACAGATCCTGGTAGGCCGTCCCGTTTGCATTCTGCATTTCGGAAAGCACGGAACTGATCGCGTCTTCCTCTCTCCTGGAATAGGTCTCCAGAACCTCTTTTTCTGCAGTGCCCGCATCACTTTGGGTAAACTGGCTTGTATCAATGATCTCGTTCTTGAAAAATGCATTATAAACATCTCCCACCGGAATGACGATGGAGTCTGCATCGGTTACTTTGCTTGTATCATAGTCAAGACGGTTGACCATCTTGGAAAGCAGAATCGCCGCAAGCTTCTCTTCGAGAATATTGTAGGCGGCAATCTGAAGATCCGCGTCAATTGACAGGTATACATCATTTCCTGCCTTTGCCTCTGTCACCTTCTCGGAATCGATGACCTTTCCGACATTGTTGACGTAGATTTTCGTCTCTCCTTTTTCTCCCTGAAGGGTGCTGTCCATTGCTTTTTCAATCCCGGCCTTTCCGACAATATCTGTCAGAGAGTAGGATTCCTGCTCTTCCTCGGAAAGTGCATTGTACTCATCCTGGGAAATCTGTCCGGTATAGCCGATAATCGATGCAAAATATTTACTGTTGTTATACTGGCGGATGGAGCTCTCTTCGATGCTGACTCCTGTCAGCTCCTCCTGATTTTCCATTATTTCCGCCACTGTTGTATCACTGACATTTGTTGCAATTGTCGTTGCAATATATTTCCGGTACTTGTTCAGGCTGATCGCATACCGGATATTGACAAGCTTCAGAATATCCGATTTCTCGTAATCGTCCTCATTGATTCCGTATCCGTACGTCTCATCGGTGCACAGATAGTGGATAATATCTGCCGCTGTATAGTTTTTCTGTTTCTCGGACAGCTTGTCTATTGTAGCATACCCAAAAATGTCGGCAATAAACCGAAGACGCGCCGTGCCTTCCGTAGAAAACTCATACTCACCGCTATCATTGAGGACAATACCGAAGCTGTTGATGATGGAGTCCCCGTTTTTCTCGATAATATCGATTACTCTGCGGACTGTCGCGTTCAGCTCCTTGTTTTTCTGCTTAGTCGTATCGTAATCCCCGTTATCTTCGATCGTTACCGAATAGGCAAGAACATTGTCCGCCAGAACTGTTCCGTTCCGGTCGAGAATCCGTCCTCTTGTGCCCTGTACTTCTCTTGTTTTCTGAATCTGGAGTTTGTAGTCGTTCAGATAGCTCTCGCCTCTTACAATCTGAAGATAGAACACTCTCTGCACCAGAATCGCGAACATCACGCAGAAGACAATACTCGCGATAAACATTCTGGACTTTACAAGCTTGATGACTGTTTCCTTTATGCGTTCCAAAATATTAAACAAACCTGCTTGCACTCCTTTTTTCTTCTTCTACAAGTTTACGGTTAATTCTTAAAATAATCTGATATACAATCAAGGTGATAATGACTGTATAGAGCATCTCCGGAATGATGACATGCCCGAGATAGTAAAGAAAATGGAAATCACTCTGGAGCATGAACTGGAAAAAGTAGACCAGTATTCCATATACCAGCTCACTTCCCCCGATCAGAAGAAGCGGCAGTTTGATATTTTCATCATAGTAGAGCTTCTGGAAAAATCCATTGGCATATCCGATCACTGTGTATAATAAAATATAAAATCCAATATACTGTCCGAAGCTGATATCAAGCAGAAATCCGCTCAGCACTCCAACGAACATCCCCTCTTTCTTCCCCTGCATGAATCCAAAGGCTGCCGTCAGAATGATCAGAAGATTCGGCTTGATCGAAGCAAGCTCAAGATAGCTGAATATCGTTGTCTCCAGGAGGAAAAACACGATCACAAGAGCTGCCTCAATGACTTTGCGTTTTACAGCCAGCATGAGTTGTCTCCTTTCTATTCACCCGATGAATCGCTTTCCGTCTGATTTCCATTGTCGATCAGATCCTGTTTTGTCGTCGTAATGACAAGAACTTCCTGCAGCTTTTTGAAATCTACCGCAGGGATGATATATCCGGAACGGGTCAGATTGTTTGAATCCACGTTGACCTCGCTGACATATCCTATCAGAAGCCCCTGCAGATATTTACTGCTGATATTGGACGTTACAATCTGTTCTCCAACTGCAACTTCATTTTCATTATTTGCCAGCTGCTCAAACTGTACAACACCGTTGTTGATCAGCTTCAAATCTCCGCTGACAATACACTGGTCAAAGGTTGTCATGACCATGGCCGATATATTGACCTCATCGATAATCGAACGCACAGTAGAAGAATGCGCATTGACCTCTGTCACAATTCCGACAAGTCCGTTTCCGCTCAGGACATTCATATCTTCACGGATTCCGTCCTCGCTTCCTTTGTCGATCGTAAAGGAAGTAAACCAGTTGCTTCCGTCATTCGCGATCACTCTCGCTCCTACTTTCGGGTAGTCGGATGTATTCTGATCCATCTTGTATAAATCATAAAACCGCTCCAGCTCCACTGCTTTTTGCTGCAGCTGGTTGTTTTCCGCTTTCAGATTTTCATTCTGTTCTTTCAGTGTTTCATTTTCTTTCTGTACACTTTTCAGTGTGGCAAAATTATCCGCCACATCGTTGACCCATGTCCCGATCACATTGATCCCTTTCTGCATCGGGACCACCGTATAATCTGCGATCGCCCGGAGCGGGCCGCTTTTGACATCTGCAAAAAAGGTCGCCGCCATGCACACAACGCAGGCAGCCACGATGATCAACAGCCAGTATTTACTTTCCAAACCTTTTTGATTTCTTGTCTTCATCTTATCTCATCCACCTATAATTTTCGTCTTTCATGGAATATGCCAGATCCTTCAGATCGTCCGACAATAGAATATCACGCACTCCCCGGATTGCACTTAAATGGGGCTCTTTAACCGTATAAAACGGAATCCCCGTTTTTTCCTCCATATATCTGTCCAGACCTTTTGTACAGGCAATGCCTCCCGTCAGACAGATTCCCCGCTTTCTGATCGCCGCAAGCACATCCGGCGGAGCCTGTTCCAGCATCAGCGACACTGCTTCCCCGCAAGGCTTAAGGAACTCTTTCACAGCGGTTCTGACAATATAGTCCGGGATCTCCTTGATTCCGGGTCTTGACCGGACCAGGTCTCTCCCTGCAGCCATTACCGCGTGTCCCTGTTCTTCTCCAAACACGCTGCTCTGAATCCGCACAGCCTCTGCTGTCAGCCTGCCAATCACAAAATCCAGATGCCTCCTGACGAGAGTAATGATGGCTCTGTCTATGGAAGCCCCTCCGGTCTTTAACAGACGGTTCAGGACAATCCCGCCTC
The DNA here is from genome assembly GCF_027924685.1 of Sellimonas catena. Classification (NCBI taxonomy): domain Bacteria; kingdom Bacillati; phylum Bacillota; class Clostridia; order Lachnospirales; family Lachnospiraceae; genus Sellimonas; species Sellimonas catena. The sequence continues at coordinate 5,655 of NZ_BSBO01000027.1, read as the reverse complement.
TGGACAGAACAGAAATATCCGTTGTCTCGCCTCCGATATTGACGATGGCCGCTCCGGTCTCCTGTTTGATATCAATCCCGGCTCCAATCGCATCTGCGACGCCCCGCTCCACGATGCGGACCTCTTTTGCCCTGGCCGAAGAATAGATCAGCAGATCAAAAAACGCTTTCTTTTCCATCTCTGTCACATCTGTCGGAACCGCAATCACATATTCTGTCCCTCTGGAGAAGAATCCCTCCTCTGTCTTCACTTCACTTTCCAACAGGTACTGCATCTCTCCGATTCTGGAAATCACACCTTCCTTCATCGGAAACTCGATTGTAATTTCCCCCGGCGCCTTTTCATACATTTCATAGGCACGGTCGCCTGTTGCAAAAATCTCTGTCTCATTCCGGACGGCTACCGCATTTTTTACGGTCCGGATCCGGTTTTCCTTTTTATCATAAATCTTTAACTGATACGTACCAAGATCCAGGCCATAAATACTCCTAGCCATCTTCGTCCCAGTCCCTTCTATTATTTATATCCACCCTTTTTCAGCAAGGCTCACATACGACCGGTCACCGATAATGATGTGGTCGATCAGCGTGATTCCGATCAGTTCTCCCGCTTTCGCGATCTTTTTCGTCACAAGTATATCCTCCCTGCTCGGCTCCGGATCGCCGCTCGGATGATTATGCAAAAGTATAATCATCACCGCATCTTTCTGTAATGCTTCTATAAACAACTCTCTGGGAGAAATCACAGACATATTGACTGTCCCCTTGGAAATTCTTGTCTCACCCAGAAGCTTTGACTTTGTATTTAACATCAGCAGTTTCAGTTCTTCCTGTTTGAGGTGACGCATATCTTCCATATAATAGGAAGCGATCGTCTCCGGCCTGTCAAAACAGAGCGGCTCTTTTGCTTTCTCTTTCGCAATTCTTCTTGCAATCTCACAGAGGCAGAGAATCTGTACCGCCTTGACCTCCCCGATTCCCGGAATTTTCATCAATGCCTCTTTCGAGTAGGAAGGAAGCCTCGTAAGCCCGCCCTCTTTTCCGTCCGGGTAAAGCACTGCTTTTGCTGTCTCCAGCACATTGCCTCCTTTCGTACCGCTTCTTAAAAGTACGGCCAGAAGCTCAATATCGGTCAAGCTTTTTGCACCAAAACGTCCACATTTTTCATATGGACGTTCCTCTTTCAGTAACTCTTTCATTTTTTGATTCATACTCTTTTGTAAACTCTGATGATCGATTCAGTAGATTATAAGAAGCGATAAATAATGATAGAAAGAATCATGCCAACAATGCTGGCGATAGAAATATTCACACTCAGTCCCAAAGTGAGAACCAGAATTCCAAGATCCAGTACAACCGGCTGCTGCAGGCCAAATGTCTGACCGTACGAAAGCCATCCAAGTCCGGGAATATCCTGTGCGAGCATCCCTATAAATCCGCCCAACACAATGCCTGCCAGAAGCATCAGGAGAAGTCCCCATCCATTTTTGCTTCCTGCTCCTTTCATCTGTAACCCTCCAAACTCTAGTGTTTTACAAACCGCTTTTATTCTAACACACTTCAAAAAAAGTGTATAGACTTTTTGTGCATTAAATTTTCCTTAAGAATCGACAACGTATTTACAGAGCTTGCAGGCACTCTTGTCGTCAATGTGTCGTCAATAAAACCCTTAGTAAAACGCAGCCAGTTGTCGAACATCAGCCTCTTAAATAAAAAAGGCACCGCCAGTTTGCGATGTCTTCTTTGTATGCAGGAAAATCCACTCTTCTTTTTCTGAAAATTACTCATAAGAAAGACTGTAAATCTTATCATATAAAGAAATATTCTCTTCTTTCAAATGATGGGTAATCAAAATCAATGTAAGTGTCGGGCAGGCCAATAAGGCTTCCTCTACAAGTGCAGCGTTTTCTTTATCTAACGCAGAGGTCCCTTCATCTACGAATAAAATGGTTCTATTATGAATCAGCGCCCTTGCTATGGCAATCCGCTGTTTCTGTCCCCCGGATAAGTTCTTTCCGTTCTCTCCAACTTTCGTATCCAACCCATCCGGTAGTGCCTTCAAATCATTCTGCAATGCACTCATATCCAATACTTCCTGCATTTTTTCTTCCGGGAAGTCACTTCCAAGAGTAATATTATCCCTTATAGAGCAATCAAAAAGATACACATCCTGTTCGATATATGCCATCTGTTCATAATAAGTGTCCCCATCAAAAGAAGAAATTTCTTCTCCGTCATAGTAGATTTTCCCTTGATAATTTCCTAACTGTCCGAGCATAATCTTTATCAGCGTTGTTTTTCCGCTTCCACTCTTTCCTACAAGAGCATATTTCCCATTCTTTTCAAATGTATAATTGATATTTTCAAATACTTTCTTCTTCCCATAAGAAAAAGATAAATTTTCAAGAACAATTTCTTTCTTAAGTGCCGGAAGTTTTTTGCTTATTCTATTTTCTTCGGTATTTTTATCACAATCTACTTTTGCAAAATATGGCCTTGAACCCGCAATTTGCAATTTTGCTGAAATCAACTGGCTGAATGCATTTCCTACTTGATTTGTAAGATTCAAACTTCCGAAAATTATTTCAGGCGCGATGATTCGCAGTACACAAAGCACAAATGTCAGAATATTTATTGCATTGATTCCAAAAATACTAATTACTGTTGATTTATAATTTTCTTTGCCCTTGTTCTTTGCAAAATCACATTTTTCTTCTTCAAATGCTTTGCCCGCTTCCATGATTTCTTTATAAAATTTCTGCGGATTTCCAAAGGATTTTAAGATGCAGATTCCTGCAATCTGTTCTTTTACTTTGTCCGTATACCGTTCCATTGCCAGTGATACTTTTTCTGCATATTTTTCCACTTTATCACTGAATCTTTTACTTACATACATAGAAATACCGGACACGACCAATGTCAATGCCAACAATTCCCATTTAATAAAAAGCAAAGAAATAGCTCCCATCAAAAGTCTGAATCCTGTATCCATATAACTGTAAAAAACTTGGAAGCCCTGGTTTTCAGCTTCTCTGACATCATTAGTATACCAGGATACATACTCTCCGCTATCTGTTCCCACATTCTTTTCAAATGATTCATGAAGTATCTTTTTACTAATGTCATTTCGAAGCTCCGTATTCATGGTGGAAATAAGATATGTTTGATAATTTTTCCTTATATATAAAAGCACATAGAAAAAATATGCAAGAGCTGAATTAAAAGCCACAACAAGCAGTACTTTTTTAATTTCTCCCTCTATAACCTGCTTACCTATATACATTTGCAGAAATGCAAAACTCGTCTCGATTCCATTTATAAAAATCATCAAAAAGAGTAATACGGCATTTTCTTTTTTATAGTGCAACAGATACTTTTTCATTGTGCCACCTTCTCTCCCAGACAGTATACATTTGTATATTTCTGCATGTCTTTTTCTTCCAAATGATGACTAACAAATAGCAAAGTCACATCTTTGGACTTTAAGAGAGCCGTTTCTATCTTCTTTGCGTTTATTTTATCGAGCGCCGAAGTTCCCTCATCCACAACAAGAATGTTTCGCTTATGAATCAATGCCCGTGCCACTGCCACTCTCTGTTTTTGTCCTCCTGAAAGACAATCTCCATTTTCGCCCACATCCGTATCAAGCCCTTGAGGAAATGATTTTAAATCCTCATAAAGTGCGCTGTTGCGTAATGCCTCTTCCAGTTCTTCCTTCTGAAACTCTGCACCGAGAGTGATATTTTCCCGAATTGTCGTATGAAATAGAAATACATTTTGTTCTATATATGCCATCTGTCGATAAAACGATTCTGTATCATACACAGCAGCATCCACGCCGTCAAAAAGTAATTCTCCGCTGTATGAAGTTAATTGTCCCAAAAGAATTTTTAATAATGTTGTTTTTCCACTCCCGCTTTTTCCTATGATACCATATTTCCCACCGACTTTAAATTTCAGATTCAAGTTTTCAAAAACCGGCTTCTCCGAATAGGCAAAGCTCAAATTCCGGAATTCAATTTCATTGTTAATCATCGGAAGTTCTTTTTTCTTTTCCGTTTCCTCCGCCATTCTATTGATTTTTTCAAAATATGGTCTGGCTCCATCCATGGCAACCCGCAGTTCAGAAAGTGTGAGGATAGAATTTTTTACCTGATTGATTAAGTTTCCTCCTCCAAAAAATATTTCTGCTGGAATCACACGAAGAGCGCACATTCCGAACAACACCATATTATTGACAAAACTCGCAACGGAATTAATCCCTCTAATTTTCAGCGTTGCTTTTCCCTGGGTTTTCACATATATATATCTTTGTTTTTCCAGCTCTTTTGATTCTCCTTCAATCTGACGTTGAAATCGATCTTGGTATCCGAAATATTTAAGAACTCTGACTCCCCCTATCTGTTCTTTTACTGCTTTCGTAAATTTTTCCCATATTGCAGACACTTTTTCAGACTCTTGTTTCACATCGTTTCCAAAACGATGGGACAATACATAAACCATACCTGTTGTAATCAGTGTGCAAAGCAAAAGCTGCCAATTAATTGCTCCTAGTACAATAATGCCTAACACTAACTTAATGATTTCATCTATGGCATCATAAAAATTACGGATGCCTTTTTCTTCCGCTTCTTTTAAATCATTAATGTACCAGGATAAATACTCTCCGGAATCACCTTTTTTTAATTGTTCAACAGATTTACTTAACATCTGATGATTCAGATTCTCCCGCATGGCTTGATTGATTTTTGCGATTACTTTCGTGAGATGAACATCGTAACTCCAAAATAAGAGGTGAAGTATCAGATAGAGAATCATGATCCCAGCAGAACAAATCAAAATTCCTCGCAAATCCCCTTCCATTACAAGCTTTGCCATGTACATCGTAATGAGCGTACTACCTAAGAGAAGTAAATTTTGAAACAGTAATTCGAAAATAATAATAGAACTTTCAAATTTGTAATGTTTCATAAAAGATTTCATTCTTTATCCCTCATCTTCAAAACTTTGGTAATTATCACAGATATAATTTTCAGTCATTATTCTTTTAAATGGACACATGTTATTTAAACATGAAAATATCTTATTGCAAGAAAAACATTTGTCATATAAAATGTTTTCGCTCCACACTTCATTTTTTTTCAAATCCAAATGTAAATTACCATATCCGTCTATATATCCTACTTCATTTTGTGATTTATTTAATGCAACCGTACATTTCTCGACTTTCCCACTTGCCCGAATAGTAAATCCATTTTTATACGAAGCATAACACATTTCATTTCCCAATCCTATATTTCCAGTGTTATCACACCTGATTTTTAAATTATCAATATAATTAATATGATCTTTAATTAATTTCTTTCCTGTGATTACATGAAGTAAATCAAGACTTTTAACTCCCTCACCTCCCAAATCACATACCTGACGTACAAGTATACCAAACCGAACATCTCCTTTTTAACTTTTCGTGCAAATCGCTATTCTTCACCTGAATAATTTCCATATTTGCTCCTCCTTCCTACCTGAGGTAGTGTCAAATACTACCTTGTTTTTTTGTGTCTAAATCTTTCATAAACCTTGTTTTTAAGGGAAATCTGCAATAAAAAGAGCATTGACCTCCCTTTTCTGGTATAATGTCTATCGCCAAAAACAA
>NZ_BSBO01000026.1:0-64586 GCF_027924685.1 Sellimonas catena | reverse complement strand
GGGGTAGCAAAAGAGGCAAAGGCAAGATGGCTTGAACAAAGTGAAAGCCAGCGTCTTTAGGCGCTGGCCAGTAGTAGAGGCTTATAGCCTCAGTGCAAACCACCCGTTGGACGGGTGGTCATGGTTTTATCAGTTTTCCTCTTTGTCCGGATGGATCCAGTGAGGAGGAAGATAGACATGGACACTCTCGATACGGTTTTTATCCAGCTTTTCCACTACCAGGCGGACGCCGTCCGCAGTCGTGACCTCGTCACCGGCAGCAGGAAGGCGGTCGAGATGCTCGATGATAAAGCCGCCAAGAGAATCGTAGTCATCAGATTCCAGATTCAGCCCAAGCTCATCGTTCAGGTCATCCAGGTTGGTAGAGCCCTCTACAATATACTCATGAGTTCCCAGTTCTTTTACGTCCTCTTCTTCATCCTCGTCATACTCGTCATGAATCTCCCCTACAATTTCCTCGAGGATATCTTCCAGTGTGATGAGGCCGGCCGTCTCGCCGTATTCGTCGAGAACGATCGCGATGTTGAATTTGGCCTCCCGCATTTCGACAAGGAGCTCGGAGATATTTTTATATTCATAAGTAAAGTATGCGTCCCGCAAAATATCACGGACATGAAATTCTTTTGTGTTGTCATATAAAAGAAGATCTTTCATATTAATAGTACCAACCACGTTGTCCGTTGTATTTTCGTAGATCGGAAGCCGTGTGAATTTATCCTCGCGGAAGATCTCGATCAGTTCATCGTAGGTGCTGTTGATATCGGCAAATGTCACATGGACTCTCGGGACCATGACATCTTTTGCCTTGGCGTCTCCAAGATCAAATACATTGTAGATCATTTCTTTTTCTTCGGATTCGATGACGCCGTCTTCGTGGCTGACATCTACGATGGTACGAAGTTCAGTCTCCGTCATGGTACGGCTCTGAGCATTCGCATCGATGTGAAGAAGAAAAAGTACTGCTTTGGAAAGCAGATTGATCAGGGCAACGAGCGGTGACATGATTCTGGTAAAAAACTTGACAATCGGCGCGTAAATCAAAGAGATCTTTTCAGGATACAGTGTCGCGGTCGTTTTTGGCGTAATCTCTCCGAAAAGCAGGATCAGGATGGTGATCGCTGCATTGGCGACGACAATTGCGGAGCCGCCGAATTGATAAGCAATACTCGTAGTAAGGGATGAGGCGGAAAGATTGACAACGTTGTTTCCGATCAGGATGGCAGTCAACATCTGAGGGGAATGCTCGGAAAGCCAGAGCACCATTTTTGCACGCTTGTTTCCCTCGTCTGCCAGAGAACGCATACGGATCTTGTTAGCCGTAGTAAGAGATGTCTCCGCGGAAGAAAAGAATGCGGAAAACGCCAGTAAACATATGAGAATTACAATTTGTATGACTGTACTCGAGTCCAAGAAAAGTTCACTCCTTTTGATAAATAATACTGATTTCTATACTATCGTATTTTTCCTGAATTTGCAAGAGTTCATTGAATTTGAACAGTCTTTGATGTATGATAAGACAATGAAATGGAAACAGACTATGATGGAAAGAACATTTTGGAGAATAGGCAGATGAATATGAACAGAGAATTTTATGAGAAACTGTGTGGATGTACGGCACCGGAACGGGTAAAAGAGCAGGAACCGATGGCAAGACATACGACTTTCAGGGTCGGCGGGCCGGCAGACTACTTTGTTTCACCATCAGACAGCGAAGAAATCAAAAAGCTGACAGAGCTTTGTAAAAAAGAGGGAGTCCAGTATTATATCGTTGGAAACGGAAGTAATCTTCTGGTGAGCGATGACGGATACCGGGGTGTCATTATCGCGATCGGCAGGGAAATGTCGGGAATTGAAGTCCGGGGAGAGCAAATCCGGGCACAGGCAGGTGCCCTGATGAGCCAGATTGCGGCAGCGGCACTGGAGAATGAACTTGCCGGATTTGAGTTTGCATCCGGAATTCCCGGAACGATCGGAGGAGCTGCGGTCATGAACGCGGGAGCCTACGGCGGGGAGATGAAAGATGTTATTGTACAGGTGACGGCTCTTGACCGGGACGGAAATACGATTGTCCTTTCACAGGATGAACTGGAATTCGGATACCGGACAAGCGCCGTGATGAAGCGTGGCTGCATTGTGCTGGAGGCATGCATCCGTCTGGAAAAAGGAAGCAGGGAGGAGATCCTTATGAAAATGGAGGATTTCAAGCAGAGAAGGATCACCAAGCAGCCTCTGGAGTACCCGAGCGCAGGGAGCACATTTAAGCGACCGGAAGGATATTTTGCCGGGAAACTGATTCAGGATGCGGGTCTTCGGGGATTTACGGTCGGAGGAGCGCAGGTATCGGAAAAGCACAGCGGTTTCGTGATCAACAAAGGCGGGGCTACAGCTGAGGATGTGAACCGTTTGATGCAGGAAGTATCGGACCGGGTATACCGGGCATTCGGTGTCAGGCTGGAGCCGGAAGTAAGAAGGATTGGAGAATTCAGGGACAGACGGGACGAAAGATAAGAGACACAAGAAAGAAAAGGCGGTATGAAATATGCGGATTGTAATTGTGACGGGCATTTCGGGAGCGGGCAAATCAACAGCGCTTAAGATGCTGGAAGATGTAGGATATTTCTGCGTGGATAATCTGCCGGTCCCGCTTCTGCCGAAATTTATGGAGATGCTGATCCTCCCGGGATCAGAATACACGAAGGTGGCGCTTGGAATTGATATCCGAAGCAGTCAGAAATTTGTACAGCTTCAGGAGACTTTGGAAAAGCTGAGAGAAAAGGGCGTAAAATTCGAAATCCTGTTTCTTGACGCTTCGGATCAGGCATTGATCAAACGGTATAAGGAGACGAGACGGAGCCATCCGCTTGCCGGCGAGGGCAGGGTGGATAAAGGCATTGACGAAGAGAGAAGGCGGCTTGTGTTTCTGAAACAGCAGGCGGACTATATCATTGATACAAGCCAGATGCTTACAAGAGAGCTTCGCGCCGAAATCCATAAGATTTTTGTGGAGAACAAAAACTATAAAAATCTGTATGTGACGATACTCTCCTTTGGTTTCAAATATGGAATTCCCGGGGATGCGGATCTGGTGTTTGATGTACGGTTTCTTCCGAATCCGTACTATATTACGGAGCTGCGCCCGATGAGCGGAAATGATGCTCCGGTCAGGGACTATGTAATGAACAGCGAAACTGCAAGGATTTTTCTCGATAAACTGACGGACATGGTACAGTTTCTGATTCCGAACTATGTGGCGGAGGGAAAAAACCAGCTTGTCATTGCGATCGGGTGTACCGGAGGCAAACACAGGTCTGTCACGCTTGCCAACGCATTGTACTATGCCCTGGAACAGGAAGAAGGATACGGGCTGAAGATCGAGCACAGGGACATTGAAAAGGATGCCCGGGTGAAAGGAATATAAAGATGTCATTTTCAGGAAAGGTAAAGGAGGAGCTGGCAGGACAGATAAGCAGCGCAAGACACTGCCAGATTGCAGAATGCGCGGCAATTCTGTGTTTTTCGGCCGGAGCATCTCTGGAAGAAGGGGAGCAGACATACTTAAGGCTCAGCACGGAAAATATTGCAGTTGCAAGAAAGTACTTTACATTATTGGAAAAAGCGTTTAATATAAAGGCTGAAATTTCTATCCGTAGAAATCAGGACAAAAAAAGTATTTTATATTTGATAACAGTAGGAGGCCGGAAACATACCGACAGAATTCAGCAGGCGGCAAAGCTTGTCAGGGATCCAGAAAAACAGGCGGGATTTTCCGGAGTGAGCAGTCTCGTTTTCCAGAACGGGTGCTGCAAAAGGGCATTCCTTCGAGGAGCCTTTCTGACAGCGGGATCCATGAGTGACCCGCACAAATCTTATCATTTTGAAATTGTATGTGCGTCCGGGGAAAAGGCAACTCTTCTTCAGAAGATGATGCATGGCTTTGAGATGGACGCAAAAGTGGTGAAACGGAAGAAGTCGTTTGTCGTGTATTTAAAAGAAGGCACTCAGATCTCACTTGCACTGAATGTGATGGATGCGCCGGTTGCCCTTATGGAATTTGAGAACATCCGGATTCTGAAAGAGATGCGGAACTCGGTAAACCGTAAGGTGAACTGTGAAACCGCCAATATTCAGAAGACCGTGTCCGCTGCAGTCAAGCAGATGGAAGATATCGAATATATCAGAGATCATATGGGATTTGAAAAGCTTTCCGATGGATTGAGGGATATGGCCATGGCCCGTCTGCAGTATCCGGAAGCGACATTGAAAGAGCTTGGAGAGCTGATGCCGGAACCGGTTGGCAAGTCCGGAGTCAACCACAGGCTGCGCCGTCTAGGCGAAATTGCTGAGAAGTTAAGAAAAGCAAATGGAGTTCAAGGAGGTACAAAATGATTAAGAAACCATTGAAGATCAAATGTGACGACGGATTGGATGCAAGACCGATCGCTTTGCTTGTACAGGAGGCAAGTCAGTATGAAAGCCGTGTGTTCATTGAGATCGGCAGCAAGAAGATCAACGCGAAAAGCATTATGGGCATGATGAGCCTGAAATTAAGCGGGGGCGAAGATCTGACGGTGGTTGCAGAAGGCGTCGACGAAGAAGCAGCAGCAAATGGCATTGAGAAATTCCTGGAACATGCAAGATAGTTCCGTGACATACATAGAAACAGGAGAGAATGAGAAGGGTGTTGCCGGTCAAGAAGGTTAACATCCTTTTCCTGTCGTTTCAGCAAACAGGCAAGAGGTTTTAGTAAAGGTGGCAGCAGGAGATGAAAAAGATTTTATTTATTTATAATCCCAATGCAGGAAAAGGGCTTTTGAAGCCGAAATTATCTGACATCGTGGATCTGTTCGTAAAAAGCGGATGTGAAGTTGTGATTTATCCGACACAGAGTTATCACGATGCATACAAAAAAGTCATGAAATTCAAAGAGGATTATGATATCGTCGTGTGCAGCGGCGGGGACGGAACACTGGATGAAGTTGTTACCGGAATGATGAAGCGGGGAAGCAGGATACCGGTCGGATACATTCCAACAGGTACGACCAACGATTTTGCGAACAGTCTTCATATTCCAAAAGATCTTTTGAGCGCGGCTGACGCAGCGGTCAACGGCAAGCCGTTTCATTGTGATATCGGCCAGTTCAACGATGATTATTTCGTGTATGTGGCGGCCTTCGGTCTGTTTACCGACGTCTCCTATCAGACGAAGCAGGAAATGAAGAACATGCTCGGACATCTGGCATACTTGCTGGAAGGTGCGAAACGGCTGTTTGATATTCCGTCCTATCATGTCAAGGTGACATACGATGAGACAGAGATCGAGGATGATTTTCTATTCTGTTCCGTGACAAATTCCAGATCCATGGGAGGGTTCCGCAATATGTTCGGCGACGAAGTGGAGTTTGACGACGGAGAATTTGAAGCAACCCTTATCAGATCACCGAAAAATCTTCTAGAGCTTCAGAGCATTGTCGCCGCTTTGATGAGCAAGGAGAAAAACTCCACCTATATTTATAATATCAAAGCAAAAACAATAACTTTTGAGTCCCTTGAAGAGATTCCATGGACGCTGGACGGAGAATTCGGAGGGGAATTTGACAGGGTACGGATCAAAAACAGACAGCAGGAACTGTGTATTATGGTTCCGGAAGAAAAGGCCGAGGAGCTGATTCATCATCCGTACGAAGAATTGTCTGAAAATAATGATGAAAATAACGAAAAAAAAGACTTGTATATTTCGGAAAAATAGTATACAATAAGCAAGTGAGGTAACACAGACGTGTTCTTCACTGGCACATGGCCCCCTGGTCAAGCGGTTAAGACGCCACCCTCTCACGGTGGAATCAGGGGTTCGATTCCCCTGGGGGTCATATCTTAGAGAAGTGGAGGAAAAATTATGTTAGTATCAGCAGCAGAAATGTTAAAAAAAGCAAAAGCAGGACATTATGCAGTAGGTCAGTTCAATATTAACAACCTGGAATGGACAAAAGCGATTCTGACAGCGGCAGAGGAGACAAAATCCCCGGTTATCCTGGGTGTGTCCGAAGGTGCCGGAAAATACATGACAGGCTTTAAAACAGTAGTCGGAATGGTTAACGGCATGCTGGAAGAGATGAAAATCACAGTTCCGGTTGCACTTCACTTAGACCACGGTACATACGAAGGATGCCAGAAATGCATCGAAGCAGGTTTTTCTTCCATTATGTTTGACGGTTCTCACTACCCGATCGAGGAGAACGTAGCCAAGACAAAAGAACTTGCAGCCATCTGCAAGGAAAAAGGAATGTCTTTGGAAGCAGAGGTTGGTTCCATCGGCGGCGAAGAGGACGGTGTTGTCGGAGCCGGCGAATGTGCAGATCCGCAGGAATGCAAGATGATCGCTGATCTCGGCGTTGACATGCTTGCAGCCGGAATCGGAAACATTCACGGAGTATATCCGGAAAACTGGCAGGGACTGAGCTTTGAAACTCTTGATGCAATCCAGGAACTTACAGGCGATATGCCGCTGGTACTTCACGGAGGTACAGGTATTCCGGATGACATGATCAAAAAGGCAATCAGCCTTGGAGTGGCAAAGATCAATGTAAATACAGAATGCCAGCTTGTATTTGCAGAAGCTACACGCAAATACATCGAAGAAGGTAAAGACAAAGAAAAGAAAGGCTTTGACCCTCGTAAATTATTAAAACCGGGTGCAGAAGCTATCGTTGAAAAAGTAAAAGAAAAAATGGAATTATTCGGCTCTGTTGGAAAAGCTGAATAATCGAAACAAGAGAATAAAAGGCATTCCACTTGTATGGAGTGCCTTTTTCTGTATAAAGAATATGGAGGAGAAAGCATGGAGGACAACAAAAAGGTGATCAATGTAGCAGAGATTTTCGGGGAAAATGTATTTAACGATACCGTAATGCAGGAGCGTCTGCCGAAGAAGATTTACAAAGAGCTGAGACGGACGATCGAAGAGGGAAAAGAACTGGATATTGCTACAGCGGATGTGATTGCCCATGAGATGAAAGAATGGGCAATAGAAAAAGGAGCCACACATTATACGCACTGGTTTCAGCCTCTTACCGGGGTCACGGCGGAAAAGCACGATTCCTTTATTTCTGCACCGATGGCGAATGGAAAGGTGCTGATGAGCTTTTCGGGAAAAGAACTGATCAAAGGGGAACCGGATGCATCTTCTTTCCCGTCAGGAGGACTTCGGGCTACATTTGAAGCCCGCGGATATACTGCATGGGATCCTACGTCTCCTGCGTTTGTGAAGAAAGACGAAAATGGATGTATTCTCTATGTTCCGACTGCTTTCTGCTCTTATACCGGAGAAGCGCTGGATCAGAAGACACCGCTTCTCAGATCGATGGAAGCAATTAATAAACAGGCACTGCGCTTTCTGCGCCTGTTCGGAAATACGACGTCAAAGCGCGTAAAGCCGTCGGTCGGCATTGAGCAGGAATATTTCCTTGTAGACCGGCAAAAATATCTGAAAAGAAAAGATCTTGTATTTACAGGCCGTACACTTTTTGGAGCAATGCCTCCGAAAGGACAGGAGCTGGATGACCATTATTTCGGAAGCATCCGCGCCAGGATCGCGGCATTTATGAAAGAAGTCAATGAGGAGCTCTGGAGACTGGGCGTGACTGCAAAGACACAGCACAATGAAGTTGCTCCGGCCCAGCACGAGCTGGCTCCGATTTATGTAGAGTGCAACGTGGCGGTTGACCACAACCAGCTGATTATGGAGACGTTGAAAAAGGTAGCGGAACGGCAGGGACTTCACTGCCTGCTTCACGAGAAGCCGTTCGCAGGAGTGAATGGATCAGGAAAGCATGACAACTGGTCTCTGATAACCGATGACGGGAAAAATCTTCTGGATCCGGGAAAAACACCTCATGAGAATATTCAGTTCCTTCTGATGCTTCTCTGTGTGCTCAGAGCGGTAGACAGACATGCGGACCTTTTAAGAGAGTCTGCGGCAGATCCGGGAAATGACCACAGACTTGGATCCAGCGAGGCGCCGCCGGCAATCATCTCCGTCTTCCTTGGAGAACAGCTGGAGGATGTGCTGGAACAGCTTGTTATTTCTGGAAATGCGACACACAGTATTAAAGGCGGAAAGCTCCAGACAGGCGTTAAAGCGCTTCCGGGTCTGAATAAGGACGCGACAGACAGGAACAGAACTTCACCGTTTGCCTTTACAGGTAACAAGTTTGAATTTCGTATGCTCGGCTCCAGAGATTCTGCGGCTGCGCCGAATATCGTATTAAATACGATTGTGGCAGAGGCTCTCTGCGATGCCTGCGACATTCTGGAACAGTCGGAGGACTTTGAACAGGCTGTACATGATCTGATCAAGGAATATGCGACGGAGCATCAGAAGATTGTGTTCAACGGCAACGGTTATTCAGAAGAATGGGTAAAAGAGGCGGAAAGAAGAGGGCTTCCGAATCTTCCGTCCATGGTGGACGCGATTCCGGCGCTTGTAGCAGATAAAAACGTGGAAATGTTTGAAAAATTCCATGTATTTACAAGAGCGGAACTGGATTCCCGTGCGGAAATCAAATATGAAGCCTATGCAAAAGCGGTGAATATTGAAGCCCGTACGATGATTGATATTGCAAGCAAACACATTATTCCAGCGGTAATCCGCGGAACAAAGACGTTGGCTGAGACTGTCAACGCAGTGGTACAGGCAGGTGTAGACGCTGAGGTGCAAAGAGATCTTCTGGTTGAAACAAGCAGCCTCTTAAAAGAGGCAAAAGCAGCACTCACCACACTGGAGCAGGTGACACAGGAGGCATCCACCAAAGAAGAAGGGAAGGTACAGGCAGAATACTTCCACGAACAGGTAGTTCCGGCCATGGAAGCACTCAGAATTCCGGTTGACAGACTGGAAATGATTGTGGATAAGGAAATCTGGCCGATGCCGTCTTACGGGGATTTGATTTTTGAGGTATAAGAGATGAATCGAAGCGAATTTTTGAATAAACTGCGCGAAGCTCTCGAAAACGATCTGAATGCGCAGGCGGTTCAGGAGAATATCGAATACTATGATTCTTATATAAGAAGCGAGATAAAAAACGGCAGAACGGAGCAGGAGATACTGGATATGCTCGGCGATCCTTGGGTGATTGCCCGCACGATCATTAATTCCGCTGAAAATGAACGGGACTACTACGGCGGCACCTCCGGTGCCTACGGTTCCGGGCAGAGTATGTATACAGAAGAAGAGGAAGAAAAGGAGATCCGTCATCCGATTCTTCACCTGATGGGGATTGACACATGGTGGAAGCGACTCTTGTTTTTTGCCGGCGTCATCATTGTCTTTCTGATTATCGTATCGATTGTGACCGGCTTGATTGCTGCTGTGCTGCCATTTGCACTGCCGCTTTTGATTCTTATTCTCGTTCTCCGCATCATGGGAGGGCGATAACAAAAGAAAAGGAGGTACTGTCTGTGCGGCAGTACCTCCTTATTTCAGAAACTTAAAATAAAAGACCGATGGGGGAGCCACCGGTCTTTTGAGGGGAGTATAAATAATTAATAAGGGGTGTAGAAAGCCTGCTTTCTACAAAAGTTAGTATAATATAAGATAAAGAAAAAAGCAAGCAAAATGTTAAAAAATACTAAAGAATCGGAAGAAAATCTTATTTTTCCTGTCCACTTTTTGGAAAAACGCAAGTGTATAAACTAGTTTAAACCGAGCATACTAAAAGCGTACCATAATTCAATAAGGAGGACATGGAAATGGCAAAAAACTACAAAAACACAAATAATATGAACAAAAACAACAGCGAGAACAATTCTTACAGCTCTTCTTACGGAAATATGCACACTCAGAACAGCAAACAGACAGACCGTACGAAAAACGCTGCAAAAAACAAAAACACAAATAAGACAACAGACTGTCATACCAAGGACTACAGCGATTACAACAACAGCAACTATTAGGAATATGGTCTCAGGAAACAGAATTTCCCCGCTTTCATCACTAAGAAAGCGGGGAGGTTTTTTTGTGGGGAGTCCGGAACGGCAGCATCTGGTAAAAAAAAGACTTTATTGACAAGCGGGCGGACAGCACGTAAGATATAGTAAGAAGAAAATCGGAAATGGAGAAGCAATATGCAGATAGAATACGTTGTACCGTGCCACTTCGGCCTGGAGGCGGTACTCAAAAGAGAGATCCGGGATCTCGGTTATGAGATTTCACAGGTGGAGGACGGAAGGGTGTCCTTTTACGGGGATGAGCTGGCATTGTGCCGGGCAAATCTGTTCCTGCGTTCCGCAGAGCGGGTCCTTCTGAAGGCGGGCGAATTTTCGGCGGGTACATTTGAAGAGCTCTTTCAGGGGACGAAGCAGATCCCGTGGGAGCAGTACATACCGGAGAACGGAAAATTCTGGGTCGCAAAGGCAGCATCGGTCAAAAGCCGGCTGTTCAGTCCGTCTGATATCCAATCTATCATGAAGAAAGCTATGGTGGAGCGGATGAAGGAACATTATCATAAGAACTGGTTCCCGGAAGATGGAAGTGAATATCCGGTGCGTGTCTTTATCAAGAAAGATGTTGTGACAGTGGGGATTGATACGACGGGAGAATCTCTGCACAAGAGGGGATATCGTCCGCAGAGCGGAAAGGCTCCGATTTCAGAGACACTGGCGGCGGCATTGATTCTGCTTACTCCCTGGAAGAGGGACCGGATTCTGGTAGATCCGTTCTGCGGAAGCGGGACTTTCGTGATTGAGGCAGCCATGATGGCGGCAGACATTGCGCCGGGAATGAACCGGGAGTTTACTGCGGAGAACTGGGGCAATCTGATCCCGAAAAAGCATTGGTATGAGGCGTCTACGGAGGCGCAGGACAGGATCAGACAGGATGTGACCGCAGACATCCAGGGATATGACATTGATGCGGAAGTCATCCGTACCGCCCGGAAAAACGCGGTAAACGCAGGGGTAGACCATCTGATCCACTTCCAGCAGAGGGCGGTCAGGGATTTGAGACATCCAAAGCCGTACGGATTCATTATTACCAATCCGCCTTATGGAGAACGTCTGGAGGAAAAGGAGACACTCCCGCAGATCTATCAGGATTTTGGAAAGAGCTTCCGCGGGCTGAAAGACTGGTCGGCCTATATGATCACAAGCTATGAGGACACAGAGCGGTGGTTTGGAAGAAAGGCGGATAAGAACCGCAAGATTTACAATGGAATGATCAAGACCTATTTTTACCAGTTTATGGGGCCGAAGCCGCCAAGAAGGAAAAAAGAGGAGCAGGGTGTATAAAAACAGGAGAAAGAAGGAAGAGTAAGATGAGCAGAATTGTATTTGCCACAGGCAATGCCGATAAGATGGTGGAGATCAGGGAGATTTTAAAAGACCTTGGCATGGAGATACTTTCCATGAAAGAGGCAGGGGTGAACCCGGAAATCGTTGAGGATGGA
Organism: Sellimonas catena; assembly: GCF_027924685.1. Lineage (NCBI taxonomy): Bacteria > Bacillati > Bacillota > Clostridia > Lachnospirales > Lachnospiraceae > Sellimonas > Sellimonas catena. The sequence goes on along the minus strand of NZ_BSBO01000026.1, from coordinate 53,148 downwards.
TCTACATTTGAGGAGAACGCGCTGATTAAGGCGAGAGCAGTTCATGCGCTTCTGCCGGACGATATTGTGATGGCGGACGATTCAGGGCTTGAAATCGACTATCTGAACAAGGAGCCGGGCATCTATTCTGCCAGATACATGGGGGAAGATACTTCCTATGATATCAAGAATGGTGAACTCCTAAGACGTATGGAGGGTGTGCCGGATGAAAAGAGGAGCGCACGGTTTGTATGTGCGATTGCAGCAGTCTTTCCGGATGGAGAGGAGAAGACAACACTTGGTATAATCGAGGGCAGAGTCGGCTATGAAATCAAAGGTGAACACGGATTCGGCTATGATCCGATCTTTTACCTGCCTGAGTACGGATGCACTACGGCAGAGCTTCCGCCGGAAAAGAAAAATGAAATCAGCCACAGGGGAAGAGGGCTCCGGCAGATGAAGAAGATGATAGAGGAGAGATAGTGGATGAAAAAAAAGAAAATCCTGGTAGTAAGTGATACTCATAAAATACATACGAATTTCGAGAAGGTTCTGGAACAGGAGAAACCGGTAGACTTTCTCTTTCATGCAGGTGATGTTGAAGGAAGAGAGTGGGAAATTCAGTATGGAAGCGGATGCCCGGCCTACGTGGTAGCCGGAAACAATGACTTCTTTGGTGAGCTTCCGCCGGAAGTGGAAATACAGATGGAGACGCACAAAATTTTTATGACACATGGACATCATTATTTTGTATCCATGACTCTGGATCATCTCAGAAGAGAGGCAAGAGCAAGAGGAGCGGACATTGTTATTTTCGGCCATACACACAAGCCTTGTCTGAAGTTTGAAAAAGACATGATTATCATGAATCCGGGCAGCCTTACCTACCCTCGGCAGGAGAACCGGCTGCCGAGTTATATTGTTCTGGAGATGGCAGAAGACGGCACTGTGACGGGTGAAATCAGATATGTAGAAAAAAATGAAAAAAGTTGTTGACAAATATCAGGAGTTCATATATAATAACTTTTGTCGTCAGGAAAAAACAGATGAGACGAAAAAACGGGGTGTGGCTCAGCTTGGCTAGAGCGCCTGGTTTGGGACCAGGAGGCCGCAGGTTCGAATCCTGTCACCCCGATTCCTGGTAGAGACAGGAATCAATATTGCGATCTGCGGGTGTAGTTCAATGGTAGAACACCAGCCTTCCAAGCTGGATACGTGGGTTCGATTCCCATCACCCGCTTTCTTAAAGCAGGATATGCTTTAAGAACTATACAATGTGTCTGTAGCTCAGCTGGATAGAGCAACGGCCTTCTAAGCCGTAGGTCCTGGGTTCGAATCCCCGCAGGCACGTTTCATGGTGGATATAGCGCAGTTGGTTAGCGCGCCAGATTGTGGCTCTGGAGGCCCAGGGTTCGAATCCCTGTATCCACCCTAGTCCCAATATGGGCTGTTGGGCTATCGCCAAGCGGTAAGGCACAGGACTTTGACTCCTGCACTCGTTGGTTCGAATCCAACTAGCCCAGGTTTGAATTATATTATACGGGCGTGTAGCTCAGTCGGTAGAGCACTTGACTTTTAATCAAGTTGTCCGGGGTTCGAATCCCCGCACGCTCACTTTAGACAAGCAGTACTGCTTGTCTATTCTTTTATCTGAGGCCTTGCAAAATAAGGCCGGATTAATGTACGCGGATGTGGCGGAACTGGCAGACGCGCCAGACTTAGGATCTGGTGTCCATGACGTGCAGGTTCGATTCCTGTCATCCGCAGTCGCAAAAGCCCGAAATAGCGGGCTTTTTTATTTTGTGTTCTATAGTATTTCATATATTTTTTCCCTTTGTTTAATTTAGTCATTTTCCAATTATTAGTGTGGTTCTTTTCTGCCAGATTAGAATTCGTATGAGATGTGTCATAGAAGTTTTTTACTGTGTTTTCTGTTTTTCAGCTATTTCATTGCAGCTTTATGACAGGGTGATTAAAAACTAGTAAAGTATAGTAAAGATATAATCAAGTTTCAGCATCAATTGCTATTCAGAGGAAAGAATTTCTACATTTATTTCTTATGTATCATTTGAATAATAGCATCTTGTATAATTACATTAACGGTTAACCGGAAAATAAGCAGGAGGTAAGAGGAATATGGAAAACAGAGAATTTGTGACACAATGGGTAATTGATGCGGTAAAGAATGAATATCCGGAAGATATAGCACTGGTTGTTTCTCATACGACACTAAGAATAGATGATCAGGTAAAGGCAGTCAGCTATTTTGTCCCGATTACAGAAAGAGGATATCGTTTTGGGCGTACCTTTATTCTGGAAGGGGTAGGGTTTGATATCTGGGGAATTGACTGGGCGAGATTGGAAAAATTTGCTGAGTTGGAAGAATATAATATAACTTGTCTTGCAGATGGAGAAATTCTGTATGCCAGAACAGAAGAAGATGCTGAACGTTTTAGACAATTAAAAAGACGTCAGGCAGAAAATCTTTCAAATCCGGAGAAAATGAGGCAGTGTGCTTTGAGTTCTTATGAAAAAGCAAAGAATATTTTTGCGGAAATGATGTTTGCTGCGATAAGCGATGCGAAAATGTGCGCAGGTTATGTATTGGATTATCTGGCTCAGGCGATAGCTTTTTCTAATCATCAATATTTTAGAAAATCTCAGACCGATCAGATCGAAGAACTTACCGATATGAAAAAAGTCCCAAAGAGATTTCTTGAGTTATATCGTAATGTAATTGATGAGTCTGATGTGGAAGTTCAAAGAAAGTTGTGCCATGAGGCAGTGTGCGTTGTACGGGAGTTTCTGGAAAAGGAAAGTACTGTCGATAAAGATAGTTTAAATTACAATACGGACTTTCAGATGCTGGCTGACTGGTATGCGGAATTATCCTATACATGGCTGCGTATTCGATATTATTCCAGAAGGAATGATCCGGTTAAGACCTATATGTGGGGAATTTTGCTTCAGCAAGAGTTGAACATTGTATGTGATGATTTTGGAATAAAGAGAATGGGGCTTATGGAACATTATAATGTGAATCGATTAAATGAATTTGCTGACTATGCAGATCATCTGGAAGAGAAAATGCGAACTATTATTACAGAAGGGGGAGGAAAAATACACGAGTATAAGAGCATGGAGGAATTTCTTCATGAGATATAGAAATGCTCGGGATATTATTCCGGATCATTTACTTGAAGAACTGCAAAAATATGTGTCGGGAGAAACAGTGTATATTCCCCGTTCGCAGGAAAAGAAAAGATGGGGAGCGGTATCAGGGGCCCGTACCTATTATCAGGAACGGAATGAAAGAATCCGGGATAAATTTCATAATGGAGATAGTATAGATTCGCTTGCGGATGAATTTAAATTATCTACCGATTCCATCAGAAAAATCGTATACAAAAGATGTGATGATCATTCCGGGGTATAAAGGGGAAAAGAGACATTAAATCAGTGGATTATAAAACAGACGTAGGAGATACAGTAGTATGGCCACGTCTGTTTTTTTACATTGATTTTACGTTGGATTTACGCAAGAGAAGCACAGTTTTACATGAATTTAATGTAGATTTGACACGGATTACAGGGGCAATATGTTATTCTTTTTTTGTTGTAAAGTTTATATACTCAAACAGAAACTATAAATTGATTTTTCAGGAAAAGGGGTATATGATGAAAAGAGAAAAGCGCAGTAGAAAACAGATAAAAAACGATATGGTGGTTCGTTATTATTGCATGGAGACAAAAGTGGATGGGAATGCGAAGAAGGTATTTCACAGCGTTCCATACAGGAACTGCCGATAAGGAAAAGTGTACTGCAGAAAAGGAATGAAGGAGCGTATAGAATATATGGGAAGCGAATATATGAATCGAGAGCTTTCGTGGCTGAAATTTAATGAAAGGGTACTGGAAGAGGCGGAGGATAAGTCCGTACCGCTCTGTGAGCGTTTCACTTTCGTATCGATTTATCAGACGAATCTGGACGAGTTTTTTATGGTCCGGGTTGGTTCCCTGTACGACCAGACGCTGCTGCCTCAGGATATCAGGGACAATAAGACACAGATGTCTTCACAGGAGCAGATTGACGCGATACTTGAAGAGGTCAGAAAGCTGAATAAAAGGAAAGAAAAGGTATATCAGAAGCTGATTGAAAAAGTTGCAAAGGAAGGCGTTCGTCTGTACCGCATGGATCAGATTGAAGATGAGAAGAAGATGGAAAGATTCTTCCAGTCGGAGATTCTTCCGCTGATTTCCCCGACCGTGGTCGGCAGGAGACAGCCGTTCCCGTTTTTGAAAAATAATGAAATTTATGCGGTTGTTTCTCTGACGACAAAGAGCAGCAAGAAGGTCCGTCTTGGAATTGTACCGTGTGCAAGCAATATTTTCCAGAGGATGATTGAGATTCCGGGAGAAAAGGGATCTTATGTTCTTGGTGAAGATCTGATTCTTCACTTTGTATCCAAGGTATTTCCGGGATACAAGATTCAGGGTAAAGCGCTGATCCGTGTGACGAGAAATGCCGATATTGATGCGGATGCACTTTATGATGAGGATCTGGACTACCGGGAATTTATGGCGGATCTGATGAAGCAGAGAAGAAAGCTTGCTCCGATCCGGCTTGAGATGTCCGGAGATCTGGATATCGGAAGCATGCTGATGCTGGATAATTATCTGGGACTGGAGGAGAAGTATGTGTTCCATTCCGAAGTCCCGCTGGATTTCTCTTTTGTATTCCAGATTCAGGATATGCTGAGAAAAAATGAAAGTCTGTTTTACGAAAAACGTACTCCGCAGAAGTCGCTGATGTTTCAGGATGGAAGAAGCATTATTGAGCAGATTAAAGAGGGAGATAAGCTCCTTTCTTATCCATATGAGTCAATCAGGCCGTTTTTGCGTCTCCTGACCGAGGCTGCGGAGGATGAGAACGTGGTTTCCATCAAGATGACACTGTACCGTCTTGCAAAGCAGAGTAAGGTGATTGAGGCGCTCATTGAGGCTGCGGAGAATGGAAAGGAAGTCGTCGTGCTTGTGGAACTCCGCGCCCGCTTTGATGAGGAAAATAATATCGAGTGGTCCCGCCGTCTGGAGAATGCCGGATGCCAGGTTATTTACGGCCTGGACGGCTATAAGGTACATTCCAAGCTTTGCCTGATCACAAGAAAGACAGATAAGCAGTTTGAGTGCATTACACAGATCGGAACCGGAAACTATAATGAAAAGACGTCCAGACTGTATACAGACCTTTCCCTGATGACGGCAAATACCGATATCGGTATTGAGGCGGCAAAGGTATTCCGCGCCCTTGCAAAAGGGGAAGTGGTGGAAGACATGCAGCATCTGCTTGTGGCGCCGCACTGTCTGCAGAACCGGGTACTGGATATGATGGACGAGGAGATCGAACACGCAAAGAAGGGGGAACCGGCATACATCGGCATCAAGATGAACTCCCTGACAGACAAGAAGATCATCGACAAGCTGATTGAGGCTTCCTGCGCGGGCGTGAAGATCGAGATGATTATCCGTGGAATCTGCTGTCTGGTGGCAGGTGTGAAAGGAAAGACCGAGAACATTCGTATTATCAGCATTGTAGGACGTTTCCTGGAACATTCCCGGATTTATATGTTCGGTACGAAGGAACGGAGAAAATATTACATAGCATCTGCGGACTTTATGACAAGAAATACAGTCAAACGTGTGGAAGTCGCATCTCCGGTTTATGATCCGGCCATTCAGGAAAAGCTGGAATACATTTTTGACACGATGAATCGTGACAATCAGAAAGCGCGTGAGATGCATGAGGACGGTATGTACTATAGAGTGCATAATGACGAAGAGCCTTTGAATTCTCAGGAACGTCTGTACGAAGATGCATACAATAGATAGCGGTTTATGGAAGCTGTACGGACAGAGTCCGGAAAAGCCGGTGAAGCGTTTCTTTCTTCTTGACATGGACGGAAAAATTATGGATAATTTTATCGAAATGACAGGATGAGAAAGGAAGGGAGAGGCGTGATGCTGACAGAAGAGCTTCTGAAGGATGCCCTGCAATATGGGAAAGCATTTACCAAACTGGGCATGACAGCGCAGTATATTCCGCAGCTGCGGGATGTGAATAAATATTATCTTGGGGTCTGCACAATGGATCTGGACGGCAATGTGCTGGAAGCGGGAGATACGAGAATTCCGTTTACGATCCAGAGTATTTCCAAGCTGGTATCGCTGATTCTTGCGATCCGGGACTGTGGAGCGGATCATCTTTTCCATGAGAAGGTTGGTGTGGAGCCGACCGGAGACCCGTTCAATTCCATTGTAAAGCTGGAGACAAAGACCCGCCCGTTTAATCCGTTTATTAATGCGGGAGCCATTACTGTGGCAAGCTGTATCAAGGGAAAGGATGCAGATGAGAAATTTGAGCGTTTTCTGGAGTTTACGAGGAAACTCTGCAACAACGAGGAAATCAGCCTGAATCAGGCCGTTTACGAGTCTGAGAGAGAGACTGGAGACCGGAACCGGGCTCTGGCTTATTATCTGAAAGCATCCGGGATTCTGGAAGGTGATGTGGAAGAGTGTCTGGACTTTTATTTCCGGATGTGCTCGGTCAATGTGACCGCTCACGATATTGCGTACATGAGTCTGGTGCTTGCCAATCATGGTGTGGATCCGCTGGATCAGGAAGAGCTGATCGAGCCGCAGTATGCGAAGGCGATCCGCGCGCTGATGCTGACATGCGGGATGTATGACGGCTCCGGCGAGTTTGCCATGACAGTCGGATTTCCGGCAAAGAGTGGTGTCGGTGGAGGAATTGCAGTTCCTCTTGTAGACCGGATGGGAATCGGCGTATTCGGCCCTGCCCTGGATGAAAAGGGAAACAGTGCCGGGGGCATTAAGATCCTGGAATACTTGTCCAACAAGATGGGGATCTCGCTGTTTTAGACAATCGAAGAAGTGAAAGAAAGAATGAGAGCGTGATGTGTGAAAAGCATGACGCTCTTTTTGTGTAAAACGCACAAAGATTCGCAAAACATGTAATAAGTAATAGAAAAAAATGAAAATATGATATAATTAAAACAATAGAAAGACTATTTTCTCTTGAAGGGAGGGAAAAGTATGAGGAGCAAAAGGAAATGGAGACTGATCTGGGCTCTCACGTTAATGATGGCAGTTCTTCTGGCTGGATGTCAGTCTGAGGAGAAGACGACGAAAGAGAAAGAGCCGGATCCAAAGAAGACCGAAGTAAAGGAAGAGGAAGTCAGCGCGGAAGCGAAAGCAGTGATTGAGGCCATGATGACAGGCCCAAATGCAGATCTTCTGTTCACGCCGTCCGCAGTGGGAGAAGGAGTAGACACTACACAGGCGCAGGAGAATACGGGAGAAACAGCAGGAGAGAATGCCTCTGTCATGGAAAACTGGGAAGACAAGATCGGGGACTATTTTACGGAAAACGGCATGCAGGATTTTCTCACTTCAGGCCCGGCTATGAAATTCCTTCTGATGGCAGAGGAAGAGGGAACCAAGCTCCAGGTAAAGGAGATAACGCTGGAAGACAGAAGTGAATATACAGAGACTGTCCATGTCCAGTATATGCAGGGCGGCAGAGAGGAAGAAGCGGGATTTACATTTACCCGCGATTCAGACGGGAAAATCACTCAGGTGACGGAAGATGAAAAGTTGGCGGCAACGCAGATGCGGATTTATGAACCAAGAGAAATCAGCCGGGAAGACTTTCTTTCTGCCTATGCAAAGCAGGAGAGTATTCCTGTGGAAGAAGCACCGGCCGAGGTAGAAAACCAGCGTAAGTTTTTACTGGCATACTACGGAATAAAGGCAGAAGACTGTAATATTGTATATGAAGAACGGACGAAAGATAAGAATGTCGGAGATGACCTGATTCTGACAGCTACGATTTACACAGAAATGCTGGTGGATAAAGAGAGCGGCGAGTATGTATCGTATGGTATGCCGGCATCCACAGAAACACAGCTTCGAGGTGATGTTGAAATATTAGGAGGAGAAGATAATTTGACATCATCGGCATGGATGATACAAAATGGGGCAGTTGAAGTTAATGTCAATGATACTGTATATTTCCAGACAGATGGAACAAGAGAATTTACGAAGAAGGATATAGAAAAGACAGCAGAGAACAGTTATCGGTACACCATTAACGATACAATTGTATTCACCTATCCTTTATAATTAAGAAATAAAAAAACGGGGATGCATGAAGCATCCCCGAAATTTTTGTAATTAGATGGTATCACCACGTTTGATATAACCAGGGTTCTCAGGTGTTCCAATCAGATTGGAAACGTGGCGGATACTGGAATTTTTGTCTACGACATAATTTTCTACCGTAATATCCTTACCGATGGATGCGCCAGGAAGGATCACGCTGTTTCTTACAACGGCGCCTTTCTTCACTACGCAGCCACGTCCGATTACGGAATTCTCAACGGTTCCTTCGATCAGACAGCCGTTGGAGACAACGGAATTCTTTACAGAAGCTGTCTCGAAGTACTGTGTCGGGCAGGAATCGTTTGTTCTTGTATAAATCGGCCAGTTCTTTTCAAAGAGATTCTGTGCCGCTTTGAAATCGATCAGATTGATATTTGCATTGTAGTAACTCTTGAAGTCTGTAATAGAAGCAAAAAATCCATGATGGGAAACTCCGCGTACATCCAGTTCGCCGCACTCAAAATTAACGATCTGAGACAAGGTGTAAATGGAGGAGAGCTTTTTCGCTTTTGCAATCAGTTCAAGGAAAAGCTCTTTCTTCATAACATAGGTATCCATGAAGATGTTGCGGTTTTTTGCGTTTCCGTTGTTCGGCTCGATAGAGAGCACACCTTTTTGTTTGTTCAGAGTCAGAATATCGCATTTTAAAAACTCGTCTTTTGCGGTATCTACTGTGTGATAGAGCAATGTAATATCGGCTCCGGAATCAATGTGATTCTGAAGCAGAGTGTCGAAATTCTGGGAATAAACCATGTAGCTTGGCGCAAGGATCACATATGGATACGGAGTGTTTTCGATACATTCCAGATTTTCACGATATGCTGCGATATCTGTGTTGTAAACATCATTTTCACCGTTGTATTCAGAGAACAGTGTGAGAAGTTTTCCTCTCTTGGAGTTCAGGTTGTAGTGACGGCCTGTTCCAAGATGTTCTACCAGTGAACGAGGTTTTCTTCTGATATATACATGAATGTGGTCAATTCCGCTGTTTGTCATGTTTGAAATCGGAAAATCAATGACGCGGTATCTTCCAAGGAAGGAGAATGCTCCGATCGGACGGTATACAGTCATTCCGTCAACCCCGATATGATTTCCGGCAAAATTTACAATTCCAAATGCTCTGCTCATATTATTCAGCCCCCTTTACGTTTTTCGCCACTAATTCGATGTGTTCGCTGTCAGCACTTCCGACAACAGCATCTTTTCCGATTTTAACACCGTCTGCTACAAGAGAGCGGACAACAGTCGCACCTTCTGCGACTTCTGCATCCGGCATGAGAACACTGTCGATCACTTTGGCACCGGCACCGATACGTGCACCTGTAAACAGAACAGAGTTTTTAACTGTTCCGTCGATTATACAACCCTGTGTAATGAATGCACGCTGAATATCTGCATCAGGACCTACATAATGAGGGAGAGTGGTTGCGTCTTCGGTATAGATCTTCCAGGAAGAATCGTTCAGATCAAGTTCATTGTGAGCGTCAAGAAGATCCATATTTGCTTCCCAAAGAGAATCGATAGTTCCGACATCTTTCCAGTAGCCCTTGAATTTATAAGCGTACAGACGCTTCTCGTCAGCAAGAAGCTGAGGAATAATATCCTTTCCGAAATCGTGGTTGGAATCCGGATCTTTCGCATCGGCGATCAGCATTTTGCGTAGAAGCTTCCAGTTAAAGATATAGATTCCCATGGAAGCAAGCGTGCTCTTCGGATGCTCCGGTTTCTCTTCAAATTCGTAGATACGTCCGGTCTCGTCTGTATTCATGATACCGAAACGGCTGGCTTCTTTTAATGGAACTTCGATTACGGCGATGGTCGCGTCGGCATTGCATTCTTTGTGGTAAGCCAGCATCTTTGCATAGTTCATCTTGTAGATGTGGTCTCCGGAAAGGATCAGGAGATACTCCGGAGAAAAAGAGTCGATAAAATCGATGTTCTGTGAAATCGCATCAGCGGTTCCCCTGTAAACATCCAGGTTCGCATCAGCTTTTTCACGAGGCGGCAGTACATAAACACCGCTGTTTTTTGCATCAAGTCCCCAGCGACGACCTGCTGCAACGTAGCTGTTCAGAAGAATGGATTCGTACTGAGTTAAAACTCCTACAGTATCAATGCCGCTGTTTGCACAGTTGCTTAAAGGGAAATCGATGATACGGTATTTTCCACCGTATGAAACGGCAGGTTTTGCTACTTTTGTGGTAAGCTCATGCAGACGGGTACCTCTCCCACCAGCTAAAATCATTGCTAACATACTGTTTTGCTTCATTGTGAGTCCTCCCTTTTCTTTTGCTCTGCAACTATTATACAATTTTATTGGAATTCTTTCCATAATTTTGTGCAAATAAATGGAAAAAATATAAAAGAGTTATGAAAAAATACTGTCCAAAAGGCTGTCCACTCCGATTATTTGTGCAGGTTTCCTTGTGGAAGGAAAATAGAGGAGATATAATGACTATGAATGGGACTTCGAGAGTTTTACTGGAAAGCAGAAAATGAGGAGGCAGAAAACCGTGAGAAAAAGAAAATTATGGGCAAGGAGAGCGGGGGCTCTTCTGACGGCGGCAGCAATTACCGCATCGTTGTGCGTTCCAAATGTTCTGGCAGAAGAACCGCAGCAGACTGCACAGGAACAGACCACACAGAGCACAGAGACGCAGACGGCGGAAGTGCAGAGCACGGAGACACAGCCGGAAGCTGAGACAGGCACAGAGACAAAACCGGAAGCAGACCCGGGTGCGGAGATAAAACCGGAGGCCGAGCCAGGCACTAAGGCACAGCCGGAAGAAATGCAGAACACGGAGACGCAGACGGACAGTGAAAAAGCACAGCAGACAAAGGAAAGTGCGGAAGTACAGAAAGAAGAAGCTGAGGCAGAGCCGGAGACTGCGGAAAAAGAAACAGAAGCGGATGCGGCAAAAGCGGCAGCAGATGCTGATGAGACAACAGAGACGACAGAGGAAGCAAAAGACGGACAGTACGACACGACAAAACCGGTGATTGAGAAAGTTGAGTTTCCGCAGCAGGGACAGACACTGACGACGAAAGATACGTTGAAGTTTTATGTATATGCGTATGATGCGGACAGCGGAATCCGACAGGTGGAAGCAGATGTGGTTCTGAAGACTGAGTCGGGAAGCGACTGGTATAGCATGGAGTTTACATACGATGAGACAAATAAACGGTATGTAGGAGAATATTCTCTGGAAAATGTTAATACAGACAGCGGATATATTACAGATATTCGTGTAATTGACAATTCCGACAATTATGTGACATGGGCATCGACAGAAGAGGGAACTGCCAATGAGAAGTATACATTTTCTTTCCAAAAAGATGATGTGAACTATACAGTGAAAAATTTTGTTCTGGATCAGCAGGGCAAGACTTTAAAAAGTGAGGATACGGTATCTGTATCCTTTGAGACAGATCCGGCTATTACAGAAGATCCGGGTAACGTAAATGTGATTTTTAAAAACGAAAATGGATATTCTACGATCAATATTTGGATGCAGTTGAATCCGGAGACTGGAAAGTATGAAGGAAACACGCAGATTTATAATCCGAGTGGCGGAAAATGGGTCCTGGATCAGGTTGGATTTTCCCGTTCAGGAGATATGGCGGAATTCAAGGTAGATCATCCTGAAAACTACTGGTTCAATACAGAAGAATCCGAAGAAGTTGTCAACGATAAAGAACAGCCGGTTATTACTTCGATCGAAGTAGATAAGAATGGCGAAGTTGTAAGAGCTGGCGATAAGGTAACAATCAAGATCAAGGCAACGGATAATGTAGGTCTGGATGAATATAACTGCTATGCTTATATGAGTGCAGATCAGGATATTGTGAATGACAGTACTTATGTTGACCTTCAGTATAATGAGGAAGCTGATGCATGGATTGGTGAATTTGTAATAGATGAGAACACATATCCTTGCGAGTGGTATCTCAGTACTGTAACGATGAGAGATCAGGCTGGAAATTCAGCTGATGTTACAAAGTACAGACCAGATTTCTATTCTGCGGATCCATATTATGTTCAGGTAATGAATCAGAATACGTTTGTAAATCAAACGTATGACGGGCGCATCTCTTTTATGGCTATAGGTGAGGATGGATATTGGAAAAACGTAAGTGAGGTCGAAAAGGATAATCTGGAAAAACGTGCTACTTTTAAGGAAGCAGGAATTGAAATTCCAGAAGCAAATAATACTTTCAATGGGGCTAAGCAGGTAACATGGGTAGATCGCTATGGGAATCCAGTAGATGAAAATACATTGGTAACAGAAGAAATTTCTTATATGACTGTCTATGCAAAGTATAATAAGACACCGGTTTACTTTTGGAAAGAATATATTGGACAGGATGGAACAGAGAAATCTTCCGAGCGTGAACTTGTGATGTTCCAGCAGGATTTGACATATGGTGAATTAAACGAATATATAGCAGGAATGCCAGGACCGCAGGATATTTATCAGGGGCTCACGTTCCAGAAATGGAATTCTTCTTTAAACAGTGAGGATGACAATGAAATAATTGAGCAGACAACCTCTGTAACTTTGAAAGCTGTTTACGACAAAAATGTATGTATGGTATCCTATGGTTATCTGAATGACAAGGAAAAGTGGGAAACAGCGACCCAGATTTTAACTTGTGAGCAGGGAGATACCTATGGTGATCTGTATAAAGCCGCTCAAAATTACAGTCCGTCCAATCTATCGGATCAGTTAAAGATGGAAAAATTTAGTCTCTCAGAGTGGTATTTAGAAAATTATCCTGAGGATCAGCAAATTTCAGTATCACCGGGTGAAATTCTGCATATCACAATGTACGCAGATTATGGAGAAAAAGCAGTTGTTCCAATCTTGGTTCAATATGTAGATGAAAAGGGGTTATACGTAAGAATAGAGGAGGACGCTGTTGTCGATAAGGGAACCAGTTATCAAGATGTTTTTAAGGAATATATACCGGAAAAACCAGAGTCTTATGAAGGTTTAAAATTTAAGGAATGGAATGTATATATTCCGGAAGGAACAGTACAGGGAAGTGATAAGGAAATAACCGGTTACGCTGATTACAGCAATTATCTGGTTCGGTTCCTCATTGACGATATTTTTGAAGGAGAAGAATATATTGACTGGAATTATGATGATGAAAGTCAAGATTATGATTATGTATACTGTATCGTAGCAGAGCCGGGAGAGACAATTACACTTCCGACAAAGTTTGAAGGATATGACAGCGTGACATGGATTGATCAGTATGCATGGCCGGAAGATAATAAGTTGACGGTAAACTTTGATATTACATATCGCGGATATGGAGAAAAGACAGCAACAGATCCATCCGACCCGGAAAAACCGGTAGATCCGGAAGAGCCGACTGATCCGGAAAAACCAGTAGATCCGGAAGAGCCATCTAATCCGGAAGAGCCTTCCAAACCGGAGGAACCGTCGAATCCGGGTACAGAAATTCCGGCAGATACCGTGGACTCTGTTGTGCAGGAAATTGAAGGAACTTCCGCTAGTTCAACAGTACAGGTAGATATGAAAGACGCAACTGTTCTTTCCAAGGAAATTCTGGAAGCCGCAAAGGGTAAAGATGTGAATATTCAGCTCAACATGGGATCCTATACATGGACAATCAACGGAAAAGACATTAAAGCTTCTGATCTGAAAGACATTGACATGAAGGTAACCATGAATACTGATGCAATTCCAAGCAGTGTCGTAAAGAAACTTGCAGGGGACAATCCGACCATGCAGCTTTCACTGGCGCATGAGGGAGACTTCGGATTCCAGGCAAAACTGACACTCAATGTAGGAAGCCAGTATGCAGGAAAATTCGGAAATCTTTACTATTATGACAGTGATGGAAAACTGGTATACATCAACAGTGGAAAAGTAGCAGAAAGCGGAAATGTATCTCTGACATTCAGTCATGCATCCGACTATGTGGTTGTGCTTGCTGATCAGCAGTACATCAGCAATGGTGACGGACAGACCGGAGCATCCAATACCTCCGGAAATGAAGGAACCACTCAGAGACAGTCAGGAGCAGACGTTGTCAAAACAGGAGACAGCGCTCCGACTGTAACACTTCTGATTGTGATGGGAGCAGCTGTTGTAGTCATTGCAGGCGCGGTGATCGTGAAAAAAAGAGGATCTGCAAAATAATATAAGGTAAATTGAAAAAACCGCCGCAAGGAGAAGGAAGCCCCCAATCCTGCGGCGGTCTTTTACGGTCTGAAATAACAAATCGAGCAGGACAACGCATAAAATAAAAGAAAAACCGATAAAGTGTCATATAGCCATGTGAACCGGGAGGAAGAAAAATGGAATTACACTTGCTTGAGCTTTTGTCGGAATACGGATATTTCGGAATGTTCCTGCTGATTATGATCGAAAACCTTTTTCCACCGATTCCGTCCGAAGCAGTGCTGTCGTTTGGCGGATTTCTGACGGAACATACAGAACTGAATCTACAGGGGATGCTCATCGCAGCGACGGCAGGATCACTGGCAGGGGCGGTGATTCTGTACTGGGCAGGGAGGATCATATCACTGGACCGGCTGGATCATGTTCTGTCAAACAGATTGATCAGGAAAGCAGGCTTCAAAGAAGGAGACATCAAAAAGACACTGAAATGGTTTGACAGGCACGAAAACAAAGCGGTCCTCCTTGGAAGATGCGTACCTGTCATACGAAGCCTCATCTCCATACCGGCAGGCATGACCAGAATGCCCTTTGCTCAATTTCTGTGCTACACAGCCATCGGAAGCGGAATCTGGAATCTGCTTCTTCTCGGTCTCGGGAAAAAGGCCGGAAGCTCCTGGTACAAAATCACACAGATCTTTGATCAATATCAGGCAGCTATCATCACACTGATTGCGGCTGCAGCCATCTACTTTATTGCATCCAAATTAAGCACAACAAAGAAAAAAGACTGATTTTTTTCATTGGGGACAGGTTCCGGTGCATCGGAACACGTCCCCAATGTTACGTTCCCGATATTGACATTGGTGAATGATGAGCATACAATAGTTGTATATACAAGTATTTGGAGGTGTGGGATGTGCTGAGGAGAATTTTTTCTTATATGGGGAAGTATAAGAAGTATGCTCTGTTGGCGATTTTGTGCGTGACGGCGGAATCGTTGTTTGAACTCATTGTGCCGCTGATTATGGCGGACCTGATTGATGTCGGTGTGGTGAACGGGGACAGGCATTATATTTATATGAAGGGGGGTCAGATGGTTATCTGCGCGTTGCTTGCATTGTTTCTGGGGATCGGAAGTTCGCGGTTTTCGGCTCTTGCCGGCCAGGGGCTTGGAGCGGAGCTGAGGAAAGCGGAATATGAGAGTCTTCAGGGATTTTCGTTTGCGAATATTGATCATTTCAGGGTGTCGTCGATCGTGACGAGGCTGACAAGTGATGTGACCAATATCCAGAATTCGGTATCTACGGGACTTCGGCCTTTCTGCCGTGGGCCTGTAATGCTTGTAGCTGCAACGGCGGTCGCATTTTCCATCAATGGGAAGCTTGCACTTGTGTTTCTTGTAGCGCTTCCGATTCTGGCGGTGCTTCTGTTTTCTATTGTGAGTCATGTTCAGCCGTTGTATACGAAGATGCAGACGGCTATTGATCTGGTAAACCGGATTATTCAGGAAAACCTGACGGCGATTCGGGTGGTGAAAGCGTACGTCAAAGGGGAATACGAGACGGAGAAGTTTGATGAGGTAAACAGGAATCTGAAAACCCAGTCGGAAAAAGCGTTCCGTCTGGCGGCGCTGAATATGCCGGCCATGCAGATTGTGATGTACGGCACGATTCTGAGCCTCATCTGGTTTGGTGGCAGGATGATTCAGGTCGGCGGAATGCAGGTCGGGGAGCTGACAGGTTTTCTAAGCTATGTTATGCAGATTTTGAATTCTCTGATGATGATTTCCAATGTGTTTCTGATGATGACCCGTTCCATGGCATCGGGAAGCCGTATTCTGGAGATCATTGATGAAAAAGTGGATATTACCGACCGGGAAGCGGAAGACCACGAGGTAGAGCGCGGCGAGGTTGAGTTTGACCATGTTTACTTTCAATATAGAAAGGACGCACCGGAATATATTCTGTCGGATGTGTCTTTGAAAATCCCGGCAGGCAGTACGTTTGGAATTATCGGTCAGACCGGTTCAGCGAAATCAACGCTGATTCAGCTGATTCCTCGTCTTTATGATGCGACAAAAGGGGAGGTCCGGATCGATGGAATTCCGGTGAAAAAATACAAGGTGGAGCATCTGCGGGACGCAATTGCCGTGGTGCTTCAGAAGAATACGCTTTTTTCCGGCACCTTGATAGAAAATCTGCGGTGGGGCAAGGAAGATGCCACGATGGAAGAGATTGAACAGGCCTGCCGTATTGCCTGTGCGGATGAGTTTATCGACCGGCTTGCAGACGGTTATGAGACGGAAATGGGGCAGGGCGGTGTCAATGTGTCAGGCGGACAGAAGCAGCGGCTTTGTATCGCACGGGCGATTCTGAAGCGGCCGAAAGTACTGATACTGGATGATTCAACGAGTGCTGTGGACACGGCAACCGAGGCGAAAATCCGGACGATGTTAAAAGAGGAACTTCCGGAGATGACGAAGATCATCATCGCCCAGAGGATTTCCTCTGTGCGTCATGCAGACCAGATCCTGATTCTGGATGACGGGAAGGTGTCGGATATCGGTACCCACGAAGAACTTCTGGAAAGAAATGAAATCTATCAGGAAATTTATGAATCTCAAAAGGAAGGAGCGGAGCTTTAATGGCAAGATATCTGGGATATAAAAGACCAAAAGATCTGAAGCGGACAATGGGGCATCTGATGCACTATCTTGGCGGACACAAGTGGATGTTCCTTCTGGTGGCGGTGCTTGTGCTGATCAGTACCGGAGCCAATATTCTGGGGACGTATCTGCTGAAACCGGTTATCAATGAATTTATTCTTCCGGGGGATGTGAAAGGACTTCTGGCGGCGGTAGCGGGTATGGCCGTCCTTTACCTGTGCGGTGTGACGGCAACATTTGGCTACAACCAGCTGATGGTCATCACGGCACAGAAGGTCATCAAGGAAATCCGGCAGGATCTTTTTGCCCACGTGCAGAAGCTTCCACTGAAATATTATGATGCCCATACTCACGGAGAGCTGATGAGCCGGTTCACCAATGACGTAGACACAGTGCAGGAGGCGATGAACAGCAGCTTCGCCATGCTGATTCAGAGTTTCCTTATGCTGGCGGGAACGATTACCATGATGCTGGTATTAAGTGTACGGCTGACGCTGATTGTCGTGGTTTTTCTGCTTTTGATGGCTGCCTTTATCAAGTTTAACGGCAGCAGAAGCCGGAAATACTTTACAAGGCAGCAGGAGGAGATCGGAAAGATCAATGGATTTGTAGAAGAGATGGCGGCGGGCCAGAAAGTGGAGAAAGTGTTCAACCACGAGAAGGCTGATTTCAAGAAGTTCTGTGAGATGAATGAAAATCTCCGGAGGGAATCGACGAATGCCCTGACTTTTGCCGGAATGATGGTGCCGACAATTGTAAGCCTTTCCTTCGTGAATTATGCGGTTTCGGCCTGTGTGGGCGGGCTCTTTGCCCTGTCCGGACTATTGGATATCGGCAGCCTTTCTTCCTATCTCGTCTATGTGCGCCAGAGCGCCATGCCGATGAACCAGTTTACACAGCAGGTGAATTTCCTGCTGGCGGCCCTTTCCGGTGCGGAGCGGATTTTCCAGATGATGGAGGAAGAACCGGAGATTGATGAAGGAACCATCACCCTCTGCAATGTAAGAAGAGAAGGGGATGTTCTGGTGGAATGTGAAGAGAAGACGGGAGAATACGCATGGCGGGAAGAGAAGGAAGATCAGGTGGTGCTCACACCGCTGAAAGGCGATGTGCGTTTTGACAATGTCGTATTTTCCTATGTGCCGAATAAACGGATTCTGAATGGAATTTCGCTCTATGCAAAACCGGGACAGAAGATTGCCTTTGTGGGATCGACCGGAGCGGGAAAGACGACGATTGTCAATCTGATCAACCGGTTTTATGAGATCGAGAGCGGAATGATCACGTATGACGGGATTGACATCCGCAAGATCCGGAAAGATGACCTGCGAAGATCTCTTGCAATGGTCATTCAGGATACCCACCTGTTTACTGGAACGATCGCAGACAATATCAGGTATGGAGATCAGGAAATCACGGATGAGGAAGTCCGGGACGCGGCAAGGATCGCCAATGCGGATTCTTTTATCCGGAAGCTCCCGAAAGGATATGACACGATGCTTTACGGGGACGGCAGCAACCTTTCCCAGGGCCAGAGGCAGCTCCTTTCCATTGCGCGTGCAGCGGCCGTCAAGCCGCCGGTTCTTGTACTGGATGAGGCAACCAGTTCCATCGATACGAGAACCGAGCGTCTGATTGAAAAGGGAATGGATGCCATCATGGAAGGGCGGACCGTGTTCGTCATCGCCCACCGCCTTTCTACGGTACGCAATTCCAAGGCGATTATGGTACTGGAAAAAGGAGAGATCATTGAGCGGGGAAATCACGAGGAACTTCTGGAACAGAAAGGCCGTTATTATCAGCTTTATACAGGACAGTTTGAACTGGAGTAGATGGAAAATGGAAAAAAGTAAGATCAGAGAACTATGGTTTCAGATAAATGCTGCCAGGAGGGCAGCGCTTCGGCCGTATTTTCAGGAAATCGGCCTGAAAGTAGGGCAGGGACAGCCAAGAATTTTGAATTCTCTCAGAAAATATGGTACTATGACACAAAGAGAACTTGCAGACCGGTGTTTTGTGGATGTCACGACGATTTCCAGAACGGTGGACCGGCTTGTAAAAGCGGGGCTTCTGAGAAAGGAGATCGATCCGTCCTGCCGCAGATCCTGTCTGATCAGTCTGACCGAAGAGGGCAGGGAAAAGGCGGAGCAGGTGAAGGAGATTTTTGAAAAAGGGGATGAGATCTGGTGGGAAGCGTTTGACGAGGAAGAGCTGGAAACTTTTTACCGTCAGCTTCAGAAGATGGAAGAAAGTCTGAAAGGAGAACAGACAAAATGAAAACGCTTTATACAAGATGGGGAAAAGACCTGGATACGGAGCATGTCCTTTCAGAGTATCCAAGACCTCTGATGCGCCGAAAAAGCTATATTAACCTGAACGGATACTGGGATTACCGGATCTGCCGGGAATCCGGGAAGCGTCCGCCTGCCTCCTTCGAAGGAAAGATTCTTGTCCCGTTTTCGCCGGAGAGTGTTCTGTCCGGTGTGAAGCGGAGACTCCGCCCGGAGGAAACACTCTGGTATCACCGGACGTTTGAAAATCCGGCGCAGTCGGGAGAACGGATTCTGCTGCATTTTGGCGCAGTCGATCAGATGTGTGTCGTGTATATAAATGGAAGGCGCGCCGGCTGTCATAAAGGAGGATATCTTCCCTTTACCGTTGATGTTACGCGGTATCTGAAAGAAGGGGAGAATGACCTCTGCGTCCGGGTACGCGATATATCGGACCAGAGCTGGCATGCGAAGGGCAAGCAGAAAATTCAAAAAGGCGGTATGTTCTATACGGCTCAGAGCGGAATCTGGCAGACAGTATGGATGGAGGCAGTGCCGCATAATTATATTGAAGAGATCAAGTGCCGGCCGTTTTATGACACCGGGGAAGTGGAGATTACCGTATTTGCCAATGTGGCAAAGAAGGCAAGGATTATTCTGGAGGGAAGAGTCTGTGAGGCCGGAACGAATGAACCTGTCCGGATCCGGTTAAGGGAAAAGCGGAGCTGGACACCGTGGGATCCATATCTGTATGAGTTTGAAGTACGGATGGGAAAAGACAAGGTGAAAAGCTACTTTGCGATGCGTTGCATCACGGTGGAAAAGGATCCGAAAGGCATTCCAAGGATCTGCCTGAACCACGAGATTCTGTTCCAGAGAGGACTTCTGGATCAGGGGTACTGGCCGGACGGGCTTTATACAGCGCCGTCCGATGAGGCGATGATTTTTGATATCAGTCAGGCGAAAAATCTCGGCTATAACATGCTCAGGAAGCACTGCAAAATCGAGCCACAGCGCTGGTACTATCACTGCGACCGTCTGGGAATGCTGGTGTGGCAGGATATGGTTAACGGAGGAGAAGCGTACCATCACTGGTATGTGACTTACGGGGCGACTGCCATGAGTATCTGGCACATTACGGTCACGGACAAGGTAAGACGGCTTCTGTCCAGAAAGAGTGAAAAAGGCCGGGCAGAGTTTGAACATGAGATGAGACAGACAGTACGCACACTCTATGGGCATCCGTCCATCGTCCTTTGGACGCTGTTTAACGAAGGATGGGGACAGTTTGATACAAAAAGGCTTACAAAGGAATTGAAACGTCTGGATCCGACCCGTCTGGTAGATGCGGCCAGCGGCTGGTTCGACCAGAGATGCGGGGATGTGCGGAGTACCCACAACTATTTCTTCCGGCTGAAAGTGAAGACGGAGAAAGAGCGGGCTTCCATTCTGTCGGAATTTGGAGGATTTTCCATGAGAGAAAAAGGGCACAGTGCGTGCCCGGCAATATACGGATACCGGATTTTCCCGGGGAAGAAGAGCCTGTGCCATGCCTATGAAAAAATCTGGAAAGAAGTCAGAAATCTGGAGCGAAAAGGGCTGTGCGCGGCTGTCTACACGCAGCTGTCGGATATTGAAGAAGAAGTAAACGGGCTGTGGACCTATGACAGGGAAGTATTAAAAATCAAGGATTAGAAGGAGGAACGGACCGATGAGAATCATCAACTTTGGATCGCTGAATCTGGATTATACCTACACGGTGGACCATATTGTGGAGCCGGGGGAGACACTGGATACAGCGGAGCGAAAGATTTTCTGCGGCGGTAAAGGGCTGAATCAGTCGATTGCCCTTGCAAGGGCAGGACTGGAAGTCCACCATGCCGGAATGATCGGAGAAGACGGAGAGATGCTGGTGGATCTTTGCAGGAAGGAAAATATTCATACGCATTATATATGGAAAGTTCCGGGACCATCGGGACATACGATCATTCAGGTGGATGAGAGCGGACAGAACTGCATTCTTCTGTATGGAGGAGCAAACCGGAAATTTACCAAAAATTATATCGATGAAGTGCTGGCGGATTTCAGCGAGGAGGATATCGTACTTGTGCAGAACGAGATCAATCTCGTAGATTATGTCATCGAAGCGGCCAGCAGAAAGAAGATGCGGATCATCCTGAATCCGTCCCCGTATAATGAGCAGCTTAAATTCTGTGATCTTGGCAAAGTAAACCTCTTCCTTGTCAATGAGATTGAAGGCGCGCAGATGACAGGAAAAGAAGAGCTGGGGGAAATTCTGGATACTTTGTCCGAACTGTATCCGAAGGCCGGGATTGTGATGACGCTTGGCGGAGACGGATGTGTGTATCAGGATGCATCGAGACGGTTTTTCCAGGACAGCTTCCATGTACCGGTGACCGATACGACCGGAGCAGGAGATACGTTTACCGGATATTTTATCGCCGGACTGGTATCCGGGATGGATGTAAGAGAATGCCTGATCGTGGCCTCCAGAGCGGCGGCCATTGCGGTCACAAGACCTGGAGCGGCTGCGTCGATCCCGACAAAACAGGAGGTCAGGGAAATTGATCTGGATTTTGAAAGACCACAGAAACATGAGACAGAAGAGTAGAAGAAAAGAGCTTTGCAACGCCCGGAGAAAGGGCCGCGCAAAGCTCTTTTTGTGCAATAGAAACAGTTTCTGAAGATCAGTCCTTGTCAGGTTTGGAAAGCACATCCGGGATCGGTACATCGATTTTCCGGTCACGGTAATAGTATTCCCGGTCGTGTTCTCCTACTTCACGCAGTACCCGGCATGGATTTCCTACAGCTACTACTCCGGCCGGGATGTCCTTTGTGACAATGCTGCCGGCTCCGATAACTGTATTGTCCCCGATGGTCACACCCGGAAGGATGACACATCCTGCGCCGATCCATACATTCTTTCCGATATGTACGTCCATGTTGTACTGCATCTCCAGATACCGGAGATTCGGTTCCACCGGATGACCTGCGGTCGCGATGGTGACATTCGGTCCGATCATGGTCTTGCTGCCGATATAAATATGTCCGTCGTCAACAAGAGTCAGATTGAAGTTGGCGTAGACATGATCTCCAAAATGGGTATGATATCCACCCCAGTTGGAACGAAGCGGAGGTTCGATATAGCATCCCTCGCCCAATTCGGCAAACATATCTTTGAGCATTCTGGCTCTCAGTTCCTGGTCGTGCGGTCTTGTCTGATTATAATCATACAGCTTTTCCAGACAGTCAAACTGTTTTTTCATAATTTCAGGGTCGGACGGAAGGTAAAGACGTCCTTCCTCCATTCTTTTTGCGGACTCCTGAGAGTCCATCTGTAAATCCTCTGCATATTCCATGCTGTGTTTCCTCCTCCTTTTTTCCGCTGCTATCCTCTACTATAGTATATTCCGGTGCCGGTGGCAAGGACGGTGTTTCTTTTTTTCATCACAGTTTTGGCACAGAATAGACACAATTTCCTGATAAGGTATTGCATAGACTAAAACAGAGGAGGGAAGCACATTGATCGAAGTCAACGGATTAGTGAAAAAATACGGCAGCCATACTGCTGTGGATCATCTGAACTTTCGAATAGAGAAGGGACATATCTATGGGCTGCTTGGGCCAAACGGAGCCGGAAAGTCCACAACCATGAATATCATGACCGGATATCTCGGAGCAACCGAAGGGGAAGTTCTGATCAACGGCCATGATATTTTAAAAGAGCCGGAACTGGCGAAAAAATCTGTCGGATATCTCCCGGAGATGCCGCCGCTTTATATGGACATGAAAGTGCAGGAGTATCTGATGTTCGCGGCGGAGCTGAAAAAGGTAAAAAAGGCGGACAGAAAGGCTGAAGTCAAAAAAATAATGAAGATGGTCAGGATTTATGATGTGAGAGAAAGGCTGATTAAGAATTTGTCCAAAGGATACCGCCAGAGAGTGGGTCTGGCGCAGGCAGTGCTTGGATTCCCTGAGACAATTATTCTGGATGAGCCGACAGTCGGTCTGGATCCGAAACAGATCATCGAAATCAGAGAGTTAATCAGGGAGCTTGCAAAAGATCATACGGTCATTTTAAGCTCCCATATTCTTGCGGAGATCCGGGAAGTGTGCGATTACATCATCATTATTTCCCAGGGGAAACTGGTGGCAAGTGATACGCCGGAAAACCTGGAAAAGAAATTTTCAGGGAATGCGCCGACCGAGATCGAGACAAGACTGCTTCCGGAAAAAACCGAAGAGATTCTCTCACGGATTCCGGGAATTCAGAAAGTCAGCTATCTGACGTCCGATCCTGGAATCACCAGGGCGGTCATTGAGACAAAAGAGGATGTTGACATCCGGGAGGAGATTTTCCGTGCCTTTGCAAGAGAAGACAGCGCGTTGATCTCCATGTACAGAAAACAGAACACACTGGAGGACATCTTCCTTCAGCTGACCCAGGAAGGAGGGCGTCCACATGCTGGCAATCTATAAGCGTGAGTTTAAATCGTATTTTTACTCCATGACGGGGAGTATTTTCATCGCCTTTCTGACCTTTATGACAGGCATCTACTTCATGGCATACAATTTAAACAGCGGATATCCGTATTTTTCCTATTCGCTGGAAGGGGTCATGTTTATTTTTCTTGTGGCGGTTCCGATTCTTACGATGCGAAGCTTTTCCGGGGAAAGGAGAAGCCGGACCGACCAGCTGCTGTTGACCTCCCCGGTAAGCGTGGGCAAGATGGTAATGGGAAAATATTTTGCCATGGTGACGGTATTTCTGATTCCTTGCGTACTGTTCTGTGCGTATCCGCTGATTATCAGTACACAGGGGACGGCATATTTTAAGAATGATTATACATCGATTCTTGTATTCTTCCTTCTTGGATGTGTATATATTGCCATCGGAAGTTTTATCTCAGCCATGACGGAGAGCCAGATTATTGCGGCCATCGGAACATTTGGTGTCCTGATGGTGATTTATCTGTGGGATGGACTGTTAAGCTTCCTTCCGTCTTCCGCATTTGGAGGGATGGCAGGAATCTGGATGATGCTGACCCTCTGCGTTTTGTTTGTTTACAATATGACCAAAAACGGTCTGCTGAGTGTCGGAATTGAAGGAATCGGTACGATTGTTCTTATTGTGATCTATGTTGTAGACTCTTCTTTATATGAAGGAATTCTTTCCACAATCTTTGAAAAGTTTGCGCTTGTTTCAACGTTTACGAGTGTCGCGGAAAATAATCTTCTGGACATCGGCGGGGTTGTGATGTATCTGACTCTGATCGGGGTGTTTTTATTCCTGACCGTTCAGTCAATACAGAAAAGAAGATTCAGTTAGGAGGGTAAGACATGAAGAAATTGCTGAAAAAATTCCGAAGTCTTCAGACCCGCTATGGATTTTACAGTGTGGGTATGATTGCGGTTGTCATCGTGATCGCAGTTGTCACCAATCTGATTGTCGGGCAGCTCCCTGAGAAATTCAGACAGGTTGATGTCAGCAATAAAAACATTTACGGAATTTCCAAGACATCCAGAAATCTTTTGAAAGATCTGGAATACGATATCAAGTTTACGGTATATGCAGACAAATCATCTACAGACGAGAGAATCAAAACATTCCTGGAACGATATACCGCACTGACTGACAAGATCAGTGTAGAATGGATCAATCCGGTGGATAATCCGCAGGCTCTTCAGGAGAATGAAGATGCACAGTCCAATTCCATTGTCGTTTCCTGCGAGGAGACCGGAAAATCCGCTACAGTTCTGTTTACGGATATTATTGTGCAGGACTACAGCTCCTACTATACGACAGGGTCTGCGTCTGATTCGGAGTTTGATGCGGACGGTCAGCTGACAAGTGCGATCAATCAGATTACAACGGATGTGTCGAAGAAAATCTACTATACAACCGGACACGGCGAGACGACATTATCCACTTCTCTGAGCGATGAACTGGAGAAATCCAGTGTGACAACGGAAGAACTGAATCTTCTGATGGTAGAAGAGATCCCTTCAGACTGCGACCTGATCCTGATCGATGCGCCGACGAGCGATATTTCCGAGCAGGAGGAAACGATGCTTCTGAATTATATGTCAGAAGGAGGAAAGGTCATCTATGTGATGGGTGATGCTTCCACGGAGACGCCGAATCTGAACGCGTTTATGGAACAGTACGGAATGACAAAAACGGACGGCTACATTGCGGATATGCAGCGGTGCTACCAGGGTAATTACTATTATATCTTCCCGGAAATCTCAGCATCGGGAGATCTGGGAGACGGTCTGGAAAGCGATATGGTACTGCTTGTAAATTCAGCCGGATTTACCGTACAGGAAGATTTAAGAGATACGCTTTCTGTGACACAGGTGATGACGACATCCTCAGAAGGATACGCAGTGACGGAAGAGGCACAGACACAGGGAGAATATACTCTCGCAGCTGTCGCGGAGGAAGATGACGCGAAGCTGACCGTGATTGCTTCGGAAAGCATGATCAATTCCCAGATTACGGAGTATTTTTCCAATCTGGATAATTCGAGACTCTTCCTCAATCTCGTTATGAACAATTTTGACGATGTTGAAAATCTTTCCATCAAGGCGAAGAGCCTGTCTGTAGAGTTGAACACCGTGCAGCATGCAGGTTCTATCAGTACAGCGCTGATCTTTGGTGTGCCGGCGGTTGTTCTGATCGGAGGATTTGTGATCTGGATGAAACGTAGAAAAGCATAGGGAGTGGACAGATGAAACAGAAAAAAGGACTTATCATACTTCTGGCAGTACTTCTTGTACTTTGTATTGTTTACTTTGCACTTAGAAGCTACAATCAGAGTCAGAAGGAAGCAGAACAGGCCAAAGCCGAAGCGGAGAAGATCCATGTGGTGGACATTGAAAATCCGGTGGAGATCACTTACTCTTCCGAAGACGGAAGCAGCGTATCTCTTGTAAAAGAAGACGATACCTGGCATCTGAAAGATGATACGGAGACGGCTCTTGTGCAGGATACCATTGAGAATATCGCGGATACAGTATCCGATGTACAGGCTGAGCGGCAGATTGAGGATCCGGATTCTCTGGAAAGCTATGGACTGGATTCCCCTGCTTATACCATTACCGTGACAGGAGAAGATGGCACAACAGAAACCATTTATATCGGAGACGGAGCAGACTCCGATTATTACATGACAACAGGGGACAAGGAAAATGTGTATACGGTATCCTCTTCCCTTCCGAATGTACTGGAGATGAACACGGATAATCTGAAAGAAGAAGAGGAGACAGAATCTACAGAGGATGATGCTTCTGCAGACGACAGTTCTTCGGATGACAGTACATCCGGAGAGGAAAGCACAGATACAGAGAGCGGTTCGGCCGCCGAATAGAAGACCGACCTTTGTCTAAGGTGAACAGCGGGCAGCAGCAGACTGCCCGCTATTAATTTTCATCCAGTACTTGACATAATCAAGTAGTGGGTATAGTATAATAACAGGAGGAGTGATGGAATGAATCCACAGTTTAAAAAAGGAGTTCTGGAGCTGATTGTTTTGGAATCAGTCCGGAACCGTGACATGTACGGATACGAACTGGTGACAGAAGTATCCAAGGTCATTGACGTAAATGAAGGGACCATTTACCCGCTCCTGAAACGATTGACAAACGAACATTATTTTGAAACCTATCTGCGTGAGTCCACAGAAGGACCGCCCAGAAAGTATTATCATTTGACTGCGGCAGGGATTCTCCACCGTGATCAGCTTGAGGCAGAATGGAATGAGTTTCAGGAACGGGTGTGCCGTTTCCTAAAGGAGGGAAAGCATGAATAAAGAAGGGTTTTTAAAAGAATTAAGAGATCATTTAAGAGTGCTGGATGAAAGGGAACAGGAAGATATTATTGATGAGTATGCGCAGCACATTGATCTGAAGATGAAAAGCGGGCTCAGCGAAGAAGAGGCGATCAGCGATTTTGGTAATATCGCAGAGCTGGCAGCCGAAATTCTGGAGGCATATCACGTGGATCCGAAATTTGAAGAAAAGACAAAGGGGATCGTGATCCGTACTCCGGACATGGAAAAAGTTTCTGAGGGGAGCAGAAAACTGGCGGGAAAGGCGGCTGCGTTTTTCGGGAAAATTCTGGAAAAGATCCGGAAAATGAAAGATACAATAGCTGGAAAATGGAGAGCTTTTTCCGGAAAATCCAAACAGAGGACGGAAGGCAGTGAAGAGAAAGAAGGCAGACAGGAGAAAAAGAGCCTGTGGAGGAAAAGTACGGAGATTCCGGTCTGGAGTACGTCCAGGCGTCTGCTTCACAATTGCTGCGTTCTGATCTGGAATCTGAGCTGGATACTTGTTACCTGCTTTCTGATGGGAATGGCGGCTGTCAGTCTGTTTGCTTTTGGAGCCCTGCTGACTCTGGTGTTTTCCGGATATCCGCTTCTTGGGGCGGAGATTTTCTGCTTTGGAGCAGCAGCTTCAGGGGCATCCCTCGGACTTCTGACATTCGGACTTCGAAAAAAGTACAGAAAAAAACCGGAGGGTGAGAGGAAGGCAGAACAGACAGGGGAGGTGTTATAGATGAAGCAGTATCGGAAATTACTTGCCGGAATATTTGCGGGCGGGGTACTGATCAGCGGAATCGGTGCAGGAATCGGATGCGTGGAATTCTTTTCTCTGGACTATGCAGGGGAGAGAACTGTCGGGGAGACGGAGATGACAGTGATGGAAGGAGAGATGAGCTTTACGCCGCCATCTGACGGAGGTACAGTGGATGTATATATGGATTACGGACAGCCGTATCTGAATCTTGTCTGGGATGACTCCGTACCGGAAAACACACTGCACTACAGTATTGAGTACAACAAAAAGCGGGTTGCGCCGGAAGCGTGGCAGGAGGATGCCGAAACACTCGGATTTTATTTCCCGTATATCAATTATGATGAAGTGCGGGATGTGATGGAGTTCAGGGACATCATTCTGGATGATCTGAAAGAACATAAGATTGGAAGCTACAGGCAGAAGGATATTGAGTCCATCGATCTGTACCTGAACCCGAAAGACCGGGAGGAAATTGAAATATGGTAAAACAAGGCCGGAAAGAGTTTTTCCGGTCTTTACTTTTTGAATTTTTTTCTCTGGAAGCAGGTTCATGGGAAAGAAAATGTAAAATTCAGGTAAAATCTACGTAAAATCATGTTAATTTTTCGTATAACCTATTGCGTATTTTCGCGGTTTCTAGTAAATATATAAATGGAATGTTAAAAATAAGTTAGCATTTTGTAAAATCGAGAGGAAAATTCAACTTTTATGGAGGAAAAGAGAAATGAAGTTGACAGACTTTTTTGGCCTGCTTGGAGGACTCGCTTTGTTCCTTTACGGAATGCAGATGATGAGTTCCGGGCTTGAAGCAGCCGCCGGAAACAAGATGAAACGAATCCTGGAAAGGCTGACAGCCAACCGCTTTCTGGGCGTCCTGGTAGGAGCGGGAGTGACAGCCGTGATCCAGTCGTCATCGGCAACCACGGTTATGGTAGTAGGATTTGTAAATTCGGGCATGATGACACTGAGACAGGCTGTATGGATCATCATGGGTGCAAATATCGGTACGACAATTACAGGACAGCTGATTGCGCTTGACATTGGGGCGATTGCTCCGCTGATCGCTTTTCTTGGAGTGGCTTTGATTCTTTTCATTAAAAGTCCGAAGGTACATAATTACGGTCTGATTGTAGCAGGACTTGGTGTACTCTTCCTTGGTATGGAGATGATGAGCTCATCCATGATGCCGCTTCGTGATTCGGAGGCTTTTGTAAGCCTTATGACAAAATTCTCAAATCCGGTGCTTGGTATTCTTGCCGGAGCGGTGTTTACGGCGATTATTCAGTCTTCTTCCGCGTCTGTTGGTATTCTGCAGGCATTGGCATCAAACGGTCTGATCGGACTTCCGAGCGCGGTGTTTGTTCTTTTTGGACAGAATATCGGTACCTGTATTACGGCGGTGCTTGCATCCATCGGGACAAGCCGGAACGCAAAGCGTACGACGATCATCCATCTGACATTCAACATCATCGGAACGATCATTTTTACAACTGTCTGTATTCTGACGCCGCTTACGTCTCTGGTGGAAAGCTGGACGCCGACCAATGTGGCGGGGCAGATTGCCAACATGCATACGTTGTTTAATATTGTCACCACCATTCTTCTGATTCCGTTTGGAAACTATCTGGCATCCTTTGCCGAGAAGGTTCTTCCGGATAAGAAAGAAGAGAAAGTGGAAGGGATGCATCTGGAATACATCCGCCCGGTTGATACGAAGAGGGAAAACCATATCGGTACTTCCGCAATCGCTTTGACAGGAGTTCAGAAAGAAGTAGAACGGATGCTTCAGATGACAAAGGAAAACGTGCACTTGAGTTTTGATGCGGTGCTGGATGGTTCCACCGCCCTCCTTGCGCAGGTAGATGAAAAAGAAGAGTACATCGACTTCCTCAATAAAGAGATCTGCAAATATATTTCCAAGACGATTGTCAATGAGACAAACCAGAAAGATGCCAGATACATGAGTGCTCTGTTCAAAGTATGCGGTAATCTGGAGAGAATTGGAGACCATGCGACAAATCTGTGTGAGTACACACAGATGATGGAAGAAAAGGGCATTGTATTTTCCAGTACCGAGATGGAGGAGATCCGCCAGATGAAGAAAGCAAGTCTTGATGCGCTTGAGATTTTAAGCGATGTCAAGAAGGGAGACACAGAGATCGTGAAGAGGATCGAAGAGGCGGAACAGAGGATAGACGACATGACAGAAAGCTTCCGCCAGGGACAGATCGACCGGATGCAGCAGGGAAAACAGGATGAAGAGGTCAGTATTCTGTATTCCGAGATGCTTACGGATTTTGAACGGATCGGAGATCATATTCTGAATATCGGACAGGAAATGGGACTTGGAAAAGTCGGGGCGTAAAAAGGTGCATAAAACTTTTATTCATAATTGACAAAAACAAGGTTGGATGCTATACTGGCCTTGTATAAAAGGATTGTTACTGGTAAAGCAGGCTATACCGATTGTACACATTTGAGTTAAAATGTGGGAGCGGTATAGCCTATTTTTTGTGCATTTTATGTAGGAGGGCGGATCGTAAGAATGCAGGTTGATAAAGTGATTAACAACAATCTGATCAGATCCCATGATGAAAAAGGACAGGAAGTCCTTGTAATGGGGTGCGGAATCGGCTTTAAGAAAAAGCCGGGAGAGTATATTGATGACGGGAAAGTGGAAAAAGTTTATGTGCTTCAGAAAGAGGAAAGACAGCACATGGAGGAACTGTTTTCTTCCATGCCCCTTGAATGTATCCAGGCAACCAACGAGATCGTGGAGTATGCGACGATTTCCCTTGGAAAGCAGCTCAGCAATTATCTGTATCTGAATCTCTGTGACCACATCCATTTCGCGATTCAGCGGTCGAAAGGCGGAATTCCGATTCAGAATGCCCTGCTTACGGAGATCAAACGGTTTTACAATCACGAATATCAGATCGGGATGGAATCGTTGAACATCATTGAGCGGAAAACAGGAGTACTTCTTCCGGAGGATGAGGCGGGATTTATCGCCATGCATCTGGTCAATGCGTCGATGGACTTTCACGATATGGGCCACACGCAGGAGATGATGAAGATTACCCGGCTCTGGAAGGAATTGATTTCTACCATCATTATAAAGAAGATATCGCCATGTTCGCGGAAATGGGATTTAAGACATTCCGTATGAGCATCGGATGGTCCAGAATTTTCCCAAAGGGAGATGAAGCGGAGGCGAACGAGGCGGGCCTTGCCTTTTACGAGGACGTATTCCGGGAATGTAAGAAATACGGAATTGAGCCTCTTGTGACGATCACCCATTTTGACTGTCCGATGCATCTGATCCGGGAGTACGGCGGATGGAAGAACAGACGGCTGATCGAGCTTTACAAAAAGCTTGTGACCGTGCTCTTTACCCGGTACAAGGGTCTCGTTAAATACTGGATCACCTTCAATGAAATCAATATGATTCTCCATCTTCCTTTTATGGGAGCGGGACTTCAGTTTGAGGAAGGGGAAGATCAGGAACAAGCGAAATATATCAGCGCCCATCATGAACTGGTGGCTAGTGCCTGGGCGACAAAGATTGCACATGAGATTGATCCGGAAAACAAGGTGGGCTGTATGATGGCGGCAGGAAACTATTACCCGTACAGCTGCAGGCCGGAAGATGTCTGGGCGGCTCTCGGAAAAGACCGGGAAAACATGCTCTTTATCGATGTGCAGGCCAGAGGATATTATCCGAACTACGCAAAGAAGCTCTTTGAGAAGAAGAACATCGACCTTGGCATGACAGCGGAAGATGAAGAGATTCTGCGGGAACATACGGTGGACTTCATCAGCTTCAGCTATTATTCTTCCAGGTGCATTACAACACAGGAAAACGTAGGCGAGACCATCGGAAATGCCTTCAAAGGGACAAAGAATCCGTATCTTCCATCCTCTCAGTGGGGCTGGCAGATCGACCCTCTTGGACTGCGTACGACGATGAATACACTTTACGACCGCTACCAGAAACCACTTTTTATCGTAGAAAACGGACTCGGCGCGAAGGATGAGCTGATTCCGGACGGCAAAGGGTCCTGGACGGTGGATGACGACTATCGGATCGAGTATCTGAAGGCCCACATCGAGGCATTCAAGGCGGCCGTGGAAGAAGACGGCGTGGAACTGCTTGGCTATACGACCTGGGGCTGTATCGATCTGGTCAGCGCATCAACCGGGGAGATGAGCAAGCGCTACGGCTTCATCTATGTAGACCGGAAAGATGATGGAAGCGGCACTCTTGCACGTTACCGGAAAAAGAGCTTTTACTGGTATAAACAGGTGATCGAGTCCAATGGAGAAAATCTGGAGCCGCTGAAAGCGTAAAAGAAAGTAAACAACATAGAACGAAACAACACCGGCCCGGAGACGGCAGTGTGGATATGCCCTGCGTCTTCGGGTCTTTTTTCCTGGAACGGGCGATGAGGGGAGAAGCGACCTGATTCCGCTGAGGGATTCTAATTTTATACGAATTCAGAAGCAGGCGAATAATTGAGTGTACCTTTCGACATAATTATGCTATAATCATGTTAAAGGAAGAAAGGAGCTGATATTATGCCAGTTATTATGCCAATTAAAGATCTCCGCAATACAAGTGAGATATCGGATATTGCTCATAAGATACAGGAACCGATTTTTATTACCAAAAACGGATACAGTGATCTGGTCGTAATGAGCAGTGAATTATATGATAAATTTGCAAAAAGCAACCGGATCGATCAGGCAATCTATGAATCCGAAAAAGAAATGGAAGAAGGCGGCGCTTCTATTGATCTCGATGAAGCATTTGAGAAACTGAATAGAAAATATTATGGATAAATATAAAGTCAGATTAAACCAACAGGCATTTCGAGAAATTGATGATATTTTTTCCTACATTGCTTTGGAAAAGTTATCACCGGAAAATGCGAAAGGACAGACAGACCGAATTTGGGCGGCATTAAAGAAATTAGAAACTTTCCCGCAGTCGCATCAAGAACGGAGCGAAGGAAGATACGCCGGAAAAGGATACCGGCAATTACTGATAGATAATTATATTGCCATCTTCAAAATTGATGAATCAAGTAAAACCGTCTATGTTGTGACCGTACAGTATCAGGGACGGAATGTATAAGGAAGAGCCAGAGTAATGAAAAGACTTTGGCTCTACTTCTGTATATAAACTTTTGTAAAGAATATAAAAAAGAGATAGCTGACAACCAACTATCTCTTCTTTGTTATCAATGCGGATAGCAGGACTTGAACCTGTACCCCCTCGCGAGGACTAGAACCTGAATCTAGCGCGTCTGCCCATTCCGCCATATCCGCCTGACAAAAGATACTATATCATATAATTGTTCTTTTTGCAAATACTTTTTGAAAAAATTTAAAAATTTTTTTGGTAGGCGGTTTTCTACTGCATTTTGGGCATCCTGGATGCCGCTGCCGGTTATTTTTTCCTGTTCCGCACAAGAAAGAGATGCTGCCAGAACAGATGCAGAAGAAACGCGCCGAAAACAATAACGGCAAGATAGCAGAGGATCCGGACCGGATTTGGAAATCCGCGGGTCAGATCCGAAATGATGACCTGGGACATCTGATAGTACGGACTAATATAGAACATATCGATGTCGTGCGTCCGTCCGATTGTAAGATTGATGACCGTGGCAGCACTACAGAGAACCGCAAACAGGATGACAGAGGAGGAAAAGCCATGCCAGGTATGATCGCTGATGGCGGAAAGACCGCAGAAGATCCCCACGGCAATCAGGAGCAGATGCCACAGATAGGAATGGCACGTGAGCGCAGGAAGCGGGTAGTGCATTCCGCTCGTATCGAGAAAGGCTCCGATTCCGCTAAGAAGAGAAAAGTCCATTAAAAAGGTAAGAAAGATCCGGCGGAGGCGGGAAGCATGGACAACAGGAAGAAGCAAAAGCAGATACATCGGAACGGAGCAGAGCTGAAATGGAAAGTACCACCAGTTGTAGCTTCCGCCGCCGAGAACGAAAGTCAGAGTCCACTGTTTCCAGATCTCGCTTGCCGCCATCACAAGCCCTGTATAAAAAAGAAAGCGTTCCGAACGGTCCAAAGACCGGAGACCTCTCATACAACATTCCTCCTCCCGTTTTCGTATGAATTCATACTGAAATAGTATAAGAATATTTTACCACAATATACAAAAAGAAGAGCAGGTGAAAAAATGGTTGACAGAAAAGATATAAGTATTATAATGAGGGTGCCTGATCAAAGAAGGATACGATAAAATAAAACAGGATCATCTGAGGATACGCGGCCGCAGCTGCGGGATCAGAGAAGATGTCGGGTGCGCCCGGTTATTTGTAAGAGATAACCGGGCGCACTTTTTTTATTTAACAGGAATCTTCGTTCCCTGTTAAATAAAAACGCTCCGCGGGATGCGCACTCGCGCAAAGCAGAAATTTGTTGCTAAAGCGACCGCGCTCGGCGCGAGAGTTCCGCAGGCGGAACTCTTTATTCTAACAGGAAAGTGAGGACGAAATCATATGGAACAGTTACATAAAATCAAATTGCTGGAAGACCGTCTTAACCGGCTGGAATCAAACGACAGGGACAATTTTTACATCTGCCGCAAGATCAAACGCAGAATTGCAAGACTTCGAGAGGAAATAAAAGGGGAAGGCGCTTAAAAGCAGCGGTTCTTTGATCAGGCACAGTCAGAAAAAAGCGGGCTGTCCGCAAAGGGAAAACAGAGGGCAGACAGGGGAGTAATGTAAAAACAGGGTTGACAACCGGGCATTTGTGTAATATAGTTTGATTATCAAAGTATTTTAAGTTCAAAATAAAAGTTTGGAGAAAACATATGATAGGAAAAATATGCGGGACGGGATCTTATATCCCGCCTAAAATTTTGAGCAATAATGACCTGTCTGAGATGGTTGAGACGAATGACGAGTGGATCCGTGAACGGACCGGCGTGAGAAACCGCCACATCGCAGAGCATGAGACCGCCTCTTTCATGGCGGCGGAGGCGGCAAAGAGGGCACTGGAAAACGCCGGGGTCTCTCCGGAGGAGATCGATCTGATTCTTGTCGCATCTTCTTCGCCGGACGTAATCTTCCCGAGCGTAGCCTGTGAGGTGCAAAAAGAGATCCGGGCGGTGAATGCGGCGGGATATGACATGCAGGCAGCCTGCACGGGATTTGTCTTCGCATACCAGAGCGCGCAGGCCTACATTGCGGCAGGATTTTACAAGACGATTCTGGCTATTGGAACTGAGACGCTGTCTTCTATGGTGGACTGGACTGACCGGGGTACCTGCATCCTGTTCGGTGACGGCGCAGGCGCGGCAGTGATCCGGGCAGCGGAAGGAACAGCATATCTTCCGGCAGCACATTCCGATGGATGCAGGGGAGACGCACTTGTCTGCAGGAG
Source organism: Sellimonas catena (assembly GCF_027924685.1). Classification (NCBI taxonomy): domain Bacteria; kingdom Bacillati; phylum Bacillota; class Clostridia; order Lachnospirales; family Lachnospiraceae; genus Sellimonas; species Sellimonas catena. Next base: position 17,818 of record NZ_BSBO01000026.1, on the reverse strand, counting down.
CAGATTTTCATCGGAGTTTGTGGAAGCGTTTAAGAAGACCGGAGAGACACCGAAGGATACTTACATCAGTATGGACGGAAGAGGCGTATTCCAGTTTGCAGTCAAGAGTGTTCCGCAGATTGTGACGGAGGTGCTTGACAAGGCAGGGCTTGGAACGGAGGATATCGACTGGTTCATCCTTCATCAGGCCAACAAAAGGATTGTGGAATCTGTTGCAAAACGCCTGAAGACAGACATCGGGAAATTTCCGATGAATCTGCAGGAGTACGGCAACACCTCATCCGCGAGCATTCCGATTCTCCTCGATGAGATGAACCGGGACGGACGGCTTGAAAAAGGGCAGAAAATCGTGATTGCAGGATTTGGAGCAGGACTCTCCTGGGGAGCATCCATTCTGGAATGGTAATACAGGTAATTACCGGCAAAGGCCGGATTACAATAGAAAACATGAAAAAAGAAAATGAAAAGTAAAAGGAGACTACCACTATGTTAGAAAAAGTAAAAGAAATCGTAGCAGAAAATCTTGGAGCAGACATCAATACACTGACAGAGGAGACATCTTTCAAAGATGATCTTGGAGCAGATTCTCTGGACCTGTTTGAAATGGTAATGGCACTGGAAGAAGAATACGGAAAAGAAATTCCTACAGAAGATCTGGAGCAGCTTACAACGATCGGTGAAGTAGTAGATTACTTAAGCAAATAATAACGCATCTTTACTGCCATCCGGTCAGGTGCCTTTTTGGCGAAGGCCGGGTGGCAGAAACATATTGCTGGAAAACAGATAAGGAAGGGATATTGGGATGAAGACAGAAATTACAGAGATCCTGGGTATTGAATATCCGATCATTCAGGGCGGAATGGCCTGGGTGGCAGAACATAAACTTGCAGCGGCTGTATCCAATGCAGGCGGACTTGGATTGATCGGTGCGGCAAGCGCTCCGGCAGACTGGGTAAGAGATCAGGTTAGAAAAGCAAAAGAGCTGACTGACAAACCGTTTGGAGTGAACATCATGCTGATGAGCCCGTATGCCGACGACGTGGCAAAAGTCATCGTGGAAGAGGGCGTCAAAGTCGTGACAACCGGTGCCGGAAGCCCGGAAAAATACATGAAAATGTGGAAGGAAGCAGGCGTAAAGGTCATCCCGGTTGTAGCAAGCGTGGCTCTGGCAAAGAGAATGGAGCGCTGCGGAGCAGATGCCATCGTGGCAGAGGGAACAGAAGCAGGCGGACACATCGGTGAAAATACAACGATGGTTCTCGTGCCGCAGGTGGTTGACGCAGTCAACATTCCGGTCATCGCAGCAGGAGGAATTGCAGACGGACGCGGCATGGCAGCGGCATTTATGCTTGGCGCAAGAGGAATGCAGCTTGGAACCGGATTTGTTGTTACAAAAGAATCCCAGGTTCATGAAAATTATAAAAACAGCATTATCAAGGCAAAAGACATTGATTCCCGTGTAACCGGACGTTCCACAGGACACCCGGTACGTGTACTCAGAAACCAGATGGCAAAAGAATACATCAAAAAAGAACAGGAAGGCGCGACATTTGAGGAACTGGAACAGATGACGCTGGGCGGCTTGAGAAGAGCAGTCGTAGACGGAGACGTCGTAACAGGAAGCGTGATGGCAGGACAGAGCGCGGCGATGTTCAAAGAAGTGCTGACCTGTAAAGAGTTTATCGAGAAGCTGGTAAGCGAGACAGATGCACTTATCAAAGGAGCGGGATTCTATGAGTAAGATAGCATTTATCTACCCTGGACAGGGAGCCCAGAAAGCAGGAATGGGCAAGGATTTTTATGAAAACAGCGAAAGCGCAAGAGCCGTATTTGACAGAGCATCCGAAATTCTGGATCTCGACATGAAGGAACTGTGCTTCGAGGAGAACGACAGACTGGATCTGACAGAGTACACGCAGGCGGCGCTTGTGACAACCTGTCTTGCCATGACAAAAGTGGTAAGCGAACACGGCATCAGGCCGGACGTCACAGCGGGATTAAGCCTTGGCGAATACTGCGCCATTGCTGTTGCGGGCGGCATGTCCGGGGAGGACGCAATCCGCACAGTGCGTAAAAGAGGAATTTTGATGCAGAATACAGTGCCGGCAGGTGAGGGAGCCATGGCGGCAGTTCTTGGAATGGAAGCATCAGCCATCGAAGAAGTGATTGAGGACATCGAAGGCGTAACGATCGCAAACTACAACTGTCCGGGACAGATTGTAATTACCGGAGTGACTGCCGGTGTGGAAGACGCATCGGAAAAGCTGAAAGCGGCAGGGGCAAAACGTGTTGTAATGCTCAATGTCAGCGGACCGTTCCACTCACCGCTTCTGAAAAGTGCAGGAGAAGAGCTGTTAAAAGAACTGGAAAACGTAGAAATCCACAAGCTTGAGATTCCGTATGTGACCAATGTGACAGCGGAATATATACAAAACGAAGAAGAGATCAAAGGCCTTCTGGGACAGCAGGTATCCTCATCTGTAAGATGGGAGCAGAGCATCCGGAAGATGATCGAGGAAGGTGTAGACACTTTCGTGGAAATCGGACCGGGAAAAACACTGGCCGGATTTATGAGAAAGATCAGCCGTGACGTTGCCATGTACAATATCGGAACATGGGAAGACGTGGAAAAAGTAGCAGAAGCGCTGAAATAAGATCAGATCCGAAGCGGTCTGAAATTTGATATACGTAAGGAGTATAGAGTATGACAGAGCAGAAAGTAGCAGTAGTGACAGGAGCATCAAGAGGCATTGGAAAGGCGATCGCGATGGAGCTTGCAAGAAGAGGGGCACTTGTGATTGTCAACTACAACGGCTCCAGAGAAAAAGCGGAAGAGGTGAAGGCACAGATCGAGGCGGAGGGAAATAAAGCCGAGATCAGACAGTGCAACGTAGCCGATTTTAAAGCCTGCGAGGAAATGTTCCAGGAGATTATCAGCACCTACGGACGGGTGGACATCCTGGTAAACAATGCAGGAATCACAAGAGACGGACTTCTGATGAAGATGAGTGAAGAAGATTTTGATGCTGTTGTAGACACGAACTTAAAGGGAGCATTTAACTGTATCCGGTTTGCTTCCAGACAGATGCTCAAGCAGAGAAGCGGACGCATCATCAGCCTTTCCTCTGTCGTAGGGGTGTATGGAAATGCGGGACAGGCAAACTATGCTGCATCCAAGGCGGGAATCATCGGACTTACGAAAGCATGCGCAAAAGAGCTTGCTTCCCGCCACATCACGGTCAATGCCATCGCGCCGGGATTTATTGAGACAGAAATGACGGAAGTATTGTCGGAGAAAGTGAAAGAAACAGCGAAAGCGCAGATTCCGTTCGGTACATTCGGACAGCCGGAAGACATCGCAAAGACAGCGGCGTTTCTGGCATCGGATGACGCACGGTATATCACCGGACAGGTCATCTGTGTAGACGGCGGAATGTAAAAAGCGAAGAAGGAGACGAAATATGAAGAGAAGAGTAGTTGTAACAGGACTGGGAGCGATCACTCCGATCGGAAACAGCGTACCGGAATTCTGGGAAGGAGTCAAAGCGGGAAAAGTCGGAATCGGAGAGATTACGAAGTTTGACACTTCTGATTATAAAGTGAAGATTGCGGCCGAGGTTAAGAATTTCGAGCCGAAAAACTATATGGATTTTAAAGCGGCAAAGAGAATGGAAACATTTTCGCAGTATGCGGTGGCTGCTGCGCTGGAAGCATGTAAAGATGCGGCCATCGATATGGAACAGGAAGATCCGTTCCGTGTCGGAGTCATTGTAGGGTCCGGAATCGGAAGCCTGCAGACTGTAGAAAGAGAATATACAAAGATTGTGGAAAAAGGACCAAACAGGGTACATCCGCTGATGGTGCCTCTGATGATCTCCAACATGGCGGCAGGAAATGTCTCCATTCAGCTTGGTGCAAGAGGAAAATGTACAAACGTTGTGACAGCATGTGCATCCGGAACCCATTGTATCGGAGATGCATTCCGTGCCATTCAGTACGGGGATGCGGAAGTGATGTTCGCAGGCGGTACGGAAAGCGCCATCTGTCCGACAGGTGTGGCAGGATTTACTGCTCTGACCGCACTGACCACATCCAATGATCCGATGCGGGCATCCATTCCGTTTGACAAGGACAGAAGCGGATTCGTTCTCGGTGAGGGAGCCGGTATTGTTGTTCTGGAAGAGCTGGAGCACGCAAAAGCAAGGGGGGCAAAGATTTACGCAGAAGTGGTAGGATACGGTGCGACAGGCGATGCTTACCACATCACTTCCCCGATTGAAGACGGAAGCGGTGCGGCACGTGCCATGACAGATGCCATGAAAGAGGCAGGCGTAAAACCGGAGGATATAACTTATATCAACGCACACGGAACAAGTACACACCACAACGATCTGTTTGAGACAATCGCCATCAAATCCGCGCTCGGAGATGCGGCAAAAGATGTGGTTGTCAACTCTACCAAGTCCATGATCGGACATCTGCTCGGAGCAGCAGGCGGAGTGGAGTTCGTAACGATCGTAAAATCCGTGGAAGAAGGATTTATCCACCAGACAGTGGGAACAGAAAATGTCGATGAAGAATGTGACTTAAACTATGCAGTCGGTGCACCGGTTGAGAAGGAAATCCGCTATGCCATGAGTAATTCTCTTGGATTTGGCGGACACAATGCGACCCTTCTGATCAAAAAATACGAAGAATAGGAGAGTGTAGACATGGAGCTGGAACAGCTTTTAAAACTGATTAACACGGTTTCGGATTCAAAGCTTACAGAGTTCAAATATGAGACAGAGAGTGTCTGTATCAAAATGGGAAAAGAAAGCAGTGTCAAGGTTGTTGCGGCTGACGCGCAGACGACAGCCCCGGCTGCGGTACAGGGAGCAGTGATTACCGCACAGGAAACGAAAGCGGCGATCGAAGCTTCTGAAGAACCGGATGTGCAGAAAGGCAAGGTTGTAACATCCCCGCTTGTCGGAACTTTCTATGCGGCACCGTCCGAGGATGCAGATCCGTATGTGAAGGTGGGCGACACGGTGAAGAAAGGGCAGGTCCTTGCCATCGTGGAAGCTATGAAACTGATGAATGAAATCGAAAGTGAATATGACGGAACAGTGGAGGAAATTCTTGTGGAAAACGCACAGGGCGTAGAATATGGACAGCCTCTGTTCCGGATCAGATAATTGAGGTGAAACAGGATGAAACATCTGGGAATTAAAGAGATCGAAGCAATTCTGCCGCACCGCCACCCGTTTCTTCTGGTAGATTATATCGAAGATTACGAACCGGGTGAATTCGCGACAGGTTATAAATGTGTGACATTCCGGGAGGATTTCTTCCGGGGACATTTTCCGCAGGAACCGGTAATGCCGGGTGTTCTGACTGTAGAGGCTCTGGCGCAGGTCGGAGCGGTTGCGATCCTGAGCAAAGAAGAAAACAAAGGAAAGATCGCATACTTTGGCGGAATCAACAAATGTAAATTTAAAGGAAAAATTGTTCCGGGAGACAAAGTCAAACTGGAAACAAGGATCATCAAACAGAAAGGACCGGTTGGTGTCGGGGAAGCGATCGCAAGCGTGGACGGTAAAGTCGTTGTGAGCGCAGAACTGACCTTCATGGTCGGCTAGATGAGAAAAAGATAAAAACGAGGTCGGAGGCAGATATGATTAAGAAGGTTTTGATTGCAAACAGGGGTGAAATTGCGGTACGGATTATCCGTGCGTGCCGTGAGATGGGAATCGAAACGGTTGCGGTATATTCGGAAGCAGACAGGGAAGCACTGCACACACAGCTTGCGGACGAGGCGGTCTGCATCGGGCCGGCTCCTTCTTCGGAGAGTTATCTGAGCATGGACAAGATCTTAAGCGCGACGATGATTACCGGAGCGGACGCAATTCATCCGGGATTCGGATTTTTGTCCGAGAACAGCAGGTTTGCAGAGCTTTGTGAAAAATGCAATATTACATTTATCGGACCGAAAGCGGAAGTAATAGAGAAACTCGGAAACAAGGCCGAGGCAAGAAATACGATGATATCTGCCGGAGTTCCGGTCATTCCGGGAAGTACGGAGCCGGTCTTCGATGAAGAAAAAGGCGCCGAAGAGGCAGACCGGATCGGGTATCCGGTTATCGTGAAAGCGGCGCTTGGCGGAGGCGGAAAAGGCATGCGTGTAGCGAAGACTCCGGAGGAGTTTTCCAAGGCATTTACGACAGCCCAGAAAGAAGCAAAGGCAGCCTTCGGCGATGACATGATGTATATCGAGCATTTTGTGGAACATCCGCGTCATATTGAGTTCCAGATTCTGGCGGACCACTATGGCAATGTCATCCATCTGGGAGAGAGGGACTGCTCCATTCAGAGAAACCATCAGAAGATGATCGAAGAGTCTCCGTCTCTTGCATTGAGCGAGGAGCTTCGTCAGAAGATGGGAGAAGCAGCTGTAAAGGCAGCGAAAGCGGCCAATTATGAAAATGCCGGAACTATCGAGTTCTTGCTTGAAAAGAACGGCAGCTTCTATTTTATGGAGATGAATACAAGAATTCAGGTAGAACATCCGGTAACCGAGTGGGTAACCGGAATTGACCTGGTAAAAGAGCAGATCCGCATTGCTTCCGGGGAGCATTTAAAGATCAGCCAGGAGGACGTCAAACTGACCGGACATGCGATTGAGTGCCGTATCAATGCGGAAAACCCGGCAAAGAACTTCCGCCCGTCACCGGGAACCATCACGGATATCTACCTTCCGGGAGGAAAGGGAGTGCGGATCGATTCCGCAATCTACAGCGGCTATACAGTTCCGCCGTATTATGACTCCATGCTGGCAAAACTGATTGTCCATGCAAAGTCAAGACCGGAAGCGATCAGCAAAATGAGAAGTGCCCTCGGGGAGGTTATCATCGAAGGAATCGATACAAATATTGACTATCTGTACGAACTGATCAACCATCCGGATTATCAGAGCGGAAATATTGATATTGAGTTTATCGAGCGTTTGTAGGAGTGAAAAGACATGAAATTATCCAATATGTTTAAAAAAACAGAACGAAAAAACTACATAACGATTCATACTTCAGATAAAAAGGGAAAACCGGAGGTGCCGGAAGGTCTGCTGAAAAAGTGTAATGCGTGCAAGGCGGCGATTGTGACAGAGGATGTCAAGAACAATTATTATATCTGCCCGAAGTGCCACAATTACTTCCGGGTACATGCCAGAAGAAGAGTGGAGATGATCGCGGACGAAGGGACGTTTGAAGAGTGGGATCACGGCCTGAATGCGGGCAATCCGTTAAGCTTTCCGGGATATGAGGAGAAGGTGAAGGCTCTCCAGGAGAAGACAAATCTTGATGAGGCCGTCATGACCGGGAAAGCGCAGATCAATGGAAATGAAGTGGTACTTGGCATCTGTGACGGACGCTTCATGATGGCAAGTATGGGATGGGCAGTCGGAGAGAAGATCGCCCGTGCTGTAGAGCGGGCTACCGAAGAAAAACTTCCGGTGATCATTTTTGCCTGCTCAGGCGGAGCAAGAATGCAGGAAGGCATTGTCTCCCTGATGCAGATGGCAAAGACATCTGCGGCTCTGAAGAAGCACAGTGATGCCGGGCTTCTCTACATTTCGGTCCTGACTAATCCGACAACCGGCGGAGTAACGGCAAGTTTTGCCATGCTTGGTGATGTCATTCTGGCAGAGCCGAACGCATTGATCGGTTTTGCCGGACCGCGTGTCATTGAGCAGACGATCGGACAGAAGCTGCCGGAAGGATTCCAGAAATCGGAATTTCTGCTGGAGCACGGTTTCATCGACCGGATTGTAGAGCGGGAAGAGATGAAGGAAGTGCTTGCATCTATTCTCAGCATGCATAAAATCGAAGAGAACGGGGAAGACTGGCGGCAGGAATGCTGTCAGAACGAAGGAGAGGAAAAACGTGCTCCATATAAAGGGCTGACCTCCTGGGAGCGGGTTCAGATCTCCAGAAGAAAAGACCGCCCGGTAGGAAGTGACTATATTCACACCTTGTTTACCGACTTTATTGAATTGCACGGTGACAGGTATTTCAAAGATGACAAGGCGATTATCGGAGGAATCGCAAGATTCCACGGAATGCCGGTCACAGTCATTGCGCAGGAACGGGGCACAACGACAAAAGAAAATATTCTCCGGAATTTCGGAATGCCTTCCCCGGACGGATACCGGAAGGCGATGCGTCTGATGAAGCAGGCGGAGAAATTCCACCGCCCGGTCATCTGTTTTGTTGATACACCGGGAGCGTTCTGCGGAATTGAAGCAGAAGAAAGAGGACAGGGAGAGGCAATTGCGAGAAATATCTATGAGATGTCCGGCTTGAAAACACCGGTTGTATCCATCGTGATCGGAGAGGGAGAAAGCGGAGGAGCGCTTGCCATCGCGACCGCGGATGAAGTGTGGATGCTGGAAAATTCGATCTACTCGATCCTCTCTCCGGAAGGATTTGCATCCATTCTCTGGAAAGACAGCAAACGGGCAAAAGAGGCGGCGGGGGTCATGAAGCTGACGGCAAACCATTTAAAGAGCATGGAGATTGTCGAGCAGGTGATTCCGGAGCCGGATAATTTCACTTCCGCAAATCTGGAGGAAGTGGCAGACAGACTGGACAGAAGTCTGAAGAAATTTATTTGTGAGTACATGGAGATGGATGCAGATGCTCTGGTTGAAAAACGTTACCGGAGATTCCGTCGGATGTAGGAAAGGAACGAAAAGTGAACACAAAATGGCCGCCGATTTCGCTCGGCGATAAACAAATCAAAATTCCTCTCATTCAGGGGGGAATGGGAGTCGGTATCAGCATGGGAGGACTTGCAGGTGCTGTTGCAAAAGAGGGCGCGGCGGGGATCATTTCCAATGCGCAGATAGGATTCCGGGAAGCGGATTTTGAAAAAAATCCGTTTCAGGCCAACCTGCGGGCCATGGAAAGTGAATACCAAAAGGCCAGAAAGACCGCGCCGGACGGAGTGATCGGATTTAACATCATGGTAGCGCTGAAGCATTACGAGGAGTATGTAAGGCATGCGGCTGCCATCGGATGTGATCTGATTATTTCGGGAGCCGGGCTGCCTACAGAGCTCCCGCGCTATGTGGAGGGAACCGATACGAAGATCGCACCGATTGTTTCAACTGAAAAATCGGCGAGAGTCATTTTGAAATACTGGGACAGAAAGTACAACCGGGTGCCGGATCTGCTTGTGATTGAGGGACCGAAGGCAGGGGGACATCTTGGATTTACGAAAGAACAGCTTGAGATATTTGACGATAAGGCATACAATGAAGAAGTAAAGTCCATCTTAAAGGCCGTGCGGGAGTACGAAGAGAAGTATGAAAGAAAGATTCCGGTTGTCCTGGCCGGCGGCATTGACACAAAAGAGAAGGTGGAAGCGGCCATGGCGCTTGGCGTGGACGGTGTGCAGACGGCGAGCCTTTTTGTGACGACAGAAGAATGTGATGCGGATATCCATTATAAGGAAGCATACATAAACGCCGGAGAAGAGGACATCTGCATTGTGACAAGTCCGGTAGGAATGCCGGGGCGTGCAATCTTAAATCCATTTATGAAAAGAGTGATGGACGGGGAGAAATTTACTCCGAAGAAATGCCTTGGATGTCTTCATAAATGCAATCCGTCCGAAATTCCGTACTGCATTACAGAACGCCTCGTGGCAGCGGCCAGCGGGGATGTGGAGGAAGCACTTCTTTTCTGTGGAAAAGAGGCGTACAGACAGCAGAAGATCACGACTGTCAGGGAAGTGATAGGTTCACTGATGGGAGAAGAATAGGGACAAGACGAAAGATAGACAGGTAAAGGAGCAAAAAACGTGGACGCATACAGGGCAATCAACGAAATCCTGGTTCATTTGTTCAATGAAATCTGGGAGCTGGAAGGAAAAGCAGTGATCACAGAAGAATATAAGGACATTACGAACAACGATATGCATATTATTGAAGCGGTGGGCCTCGGAGAAGGAAACAATATGTCGGCAATCGCAAAAAAACTGAAAATCACTGTCGGATCTCTTACCACCTCCATGAACAGTCTTGTCAATAAAAAGTATGTGGTCCGGGAGAGGAGTTCCCAGGACCGAAGAGTGGTCAATATCCGCCTGACAAAAAAGGGGGAAAAGGCGTACCACCATCATGCAGATTTTCACAGGAAGATGACGGAAGCAGTCGTATCCGCCCTCTCAGAGGATGAGATTCCGGTTCTCGTCAAAACGCTGGACAGTCTGTCCGACTTTTTCAAATCCTATCGGGAACAGTATTGACATGTTTTTGTACCGGATGGTACACTGAATAAAACAGCCGCAGGGCAGCTTTTAAGAGCTGTTTTGCGGCTGCTTCCGTAACTGGAAGAAAATACGGACAGGATTTTGGAAAGGCCGGAAGGCCTGAAATCAGAAAGGGAGGGAAGAAATGGTGAAACGACGGACAGAAAACAAGATGGGAAAAAGGATTCTTGCAGGAATCTGCTGCATCGGTCTTCTGACGGCAGCAGGATGCAGTCAGAATCAGGAAGAACCGGATCCACAGGAACTTTACCAGGCTGCGGTGGAGAAAAACGGGGAACTGACAGATCTGGACATGACAATAGGAACGAAGATGACGCTGGAGCAGGCCGGAGAGACGGTGGATATCGATATGAATGTCGATATGCTGATGTCCGGATACAATACATCGGATCTACAGTATCAGATGGAGACGACGACCTCACTCCTCGGGCAGAATATCGAGATGACTGCATTTTACACAGACGGCTACTATTATATGGAGACATCAGGCCGGAAGCTCAAATATCCGTACGATCTGGAAGCGATTACGGAGCAGGTGGAAAACAGCATGGGCGGCACAGTATCCTCGGAAGCCATGACGGAGCTGACGGCGAAAAAAGAAGGTGAAAATACAAGGCTTACCTTTACCGGAGATCCGGAGAAGATGACCAACTATACAAAGGAGATTCTTTCCAATATGCAGACCGGAACAGAAACGGCGGATTTTACAATCGAGAAGGCAGGAGGATCCTATCTGATCAATCCGGACGGCTATTATATCGAAAGTAATGTTGATATGGATCTGCTGATGAATATCAGCGGAAGCGAAGTCAGCGTGAATACAAAGATGACAAGTACCCTGAAAGATCCGGGTAAAAAGGTGGAAATCACACTGCCGGAAGATCTGTCCTCCTACACAGAAGTATCACAGGATCTTCTGGGATAAAAAAAGCGAAAGAAGGGTATGGAAGACAGCCAAATTGCAAAGGAACTGGAACTTTCTGAAGAAAGCCTCCATAAACTGATGAAAGAGTAATATAAAAATCCGGAAAGTCTCATTCAAAGCGACTTCCGGATTTTGTATATTTGAGAATAGTTCAGAAAATTATTATTTTCCGGATACGGCGGCAGTCTTTTTGTTCCGGTAAATCTTACCGCTGGAGAAGCCGTGTCCTTTGACTTCGTTGACACGGGAGATAATCATGAAGGCTTCCGGATCAATTTTATTGACTTCCTGATTGAGCTTTGTCAGCTCGCGGTTGGAGATGACAGTCATAATTACCGGCTGATCGGTGTGAAGATATCCGGTTTCCCCGTACAGGATAGTGGAGCCCCGGTCCAGCTTCTGGACGATCATCTGATTGATCTCTTTGTGCTTTTTACTTACGATCTTGACCTGAGTCTGAACGTGTCCGGTGAGGAGTACTTTGTCCAGGACGACGGTGTAGATCAGGACAAGGAGGATTCCGTAGATGATCTGCTCTTTGTCGGAGAAGAGCATCTGGAGAATCAGGATCGTAAAGTCAAAGAGATAGAGCATGACAGACACCGGAAACCCGAACTTTTTATTCAGGACAAGAGGTGGAATATCCATTCCTCCCGTGGAGGCTCCTGCCCGGATCACGATTCCGATGGCAAATCCGATCATCAGTCCGCCGCAGACGGTTGCGAGCATCCGGTCGCTGGTGACATTAGCAAGCTGCGGAATTCTTTCAAATACACCGAGAATGATCGGGTAAAAGAAACTGCTGATCAGTGTTGTCAGTGCAAACATTTTTCCAAGGACAACTGCTCCAAGCACGAACATAACGGCGTTGAAACAGAAGACGAACATGGAAATGGGGATATTAAAATAATGCTCAAACGCAATTCCAAGACCAGTCGTTCCCCCGGTGATCAGGTCATTTGGAAGAATAAAGACGACAACACCGAGCGCATAGATGGCGTTGCCGATTAAGATTGTAATAATATTCAATACTTTTTTGGAAATGCTCTCATTCATACCTGTCAGTCCTTTCTATTTCAGATACGAATCAGTATACAGGAAGAAAAGAAGGGGAACAAGAGATTTCCGGAAAATCAGGAAATCTTATCAGTATGATGAAACTGTGCTATACTAAAGGAAAAACGAGGAAAAGCAGAGAAAGAAACGAAAGGAGAAGAAGGACATGGAAGAGATCAGGAAATTTCAGCAGATGATAGATGAGAGCAGGAATATCGTATTCTTCGGAGGAGCAGGAGTCTCCACCGAGAGCAACATTCCGGACTTCCGCAGTGAAGACGGTTTATACAATATGAAGTATAAATATCCACCGGAGACAATCATAAGCCACACCTTTTTTCTGAGAAATCCGGAGGAATTTTACCGGTTTTATAAGGACCGGATGCTCTGTCTGGACGCGGAGCCGAATCCGGCCCACAGGAAACTGGCCGAACTGGAGCAGGCAGGAAAGCTCTCCGCCGTTGTCACTCAGAATATTGACGGACTCCACCAGAAGGCGGGAAGCCGGACGGTCTATGAACTGCATGGAAGTATTCACAGAAATTACTGCATGGAGTGCGGTAAATTTTATGATGCAGAGTATGTGAAAAACAGTGAGGGCATTCCAAGATGCAGCTGCGGCGGGATGATCAAGCCGGATGTGGTGCTCTATGAAGAAGGGCTGGATACAAAGACAATCCAGAATTCCGTGGAGGCGATCGCTCATGCGGATATGCTGATTATCGGCGGGACTTCCCTTGTCGTTTACCCGGCGGCCGGTTTTATCGACTACTTCCGCGGAAAGTATCTTGTGCTGATCAACAAGGCGGAAACAGGGCGGTCTGTCCGGGCGGATCTTGTGATCCGGGAACCGATCGGAAAAGTGATGGAACAAATCTCTTGCAATCCACAGTGAAATTCGCTAAAATAATGAAGTTAGTATATTGATATCAGGAGACATTTATATAAAGGAGAAAAAGTATGTGTGGATTTGCAGGTTATGCAGGAATGAAAGAGTACGATGCTTCCGTGATCCGGAAGATGACAGATAAGATTCGCCACAGAGGGCCGGATTCACAGGATGCCTTCGTGGAAGGCGGAGTCGGACTGGGCTTTGTCAGACTTAGTATTATCGACCTGGAAGGCGGGTCTCAGCCGATGTTCAATGAAGACAAAAATCTGGTGCTGATCTTTAACGGCGAGCTTTACAACTATCAGGGGATCAGAGAAGAGCTGATTCAGGCCGGACATGTATTTACAACACATACCGATTCTGAGATCCTTCTCCACGGATACGAAGAGTGGGGCAAGGAAGGACTGCTTAAAAAACTGAGAGGAATGTTCGCGTTTGTCATCTTTGACAGAAAGAAAAAGACGCTGTTCGGCGCAAGAGACCATTTCGGGATCAAACCGTTTTATTATTACCATAAGGACGGCACGTTCCTGTTTGGATCCGAGATCAAGTCTTTCCTGGCTCACCCGGATTTCCAGAAAGAGTTGTTCGAGGAGAAGCTTCCGGACTTCATGACATTCGGATGTATTCCTGGAGAAGAGACTTTCTTCAGGAATGTATACAAACTGCTGCCGGGACATTACTTTACCTGTGAAAATGACAAGGTAAACGTGAAGATGTACTGGGAGCCGACCTTTGACATCAATGAAAATCAGACGATCGAGAGTGTAGCAGATAAGCTGGACGGTGTTCTGGAAGATTCCGTGAACAAACACATCATCGCAGACGTGCCGGTATGTTCCTTCCTTTCCAGCGGCGTGGATTCCAGCTACGTGGCATATGAACTGAAGGACAAGGTGGATCTGACGACATTTACGATCGACTTTGTAGAGCAGAAATACAGCGAAGCGCCTCACGCAAAGGAACTGGCAGACGAGCTTGGCATCCGTAATATCGGACGGAAGGTATCTGCTGAAGAATATTTCCACGATGCGGAGAAGATTCAGTATTACATGGACGAGCCGCTGGCCAACCCGAGCGCGAACCTTCTGTACTACATCTCCAACCGTTGTTCTCAGGACTTCAAGGTAGCACTTTCCGGAGAAGGTGCGGACGAGATGTTCGGCGGATACAATATCTACCATGAGAACATCTCTCTTGGCGGATATCAGAAGCTTCCGAAGTGGTTCAGAAAGGCAGTGGCAAAGGTTGTCACACCACTTCCGAAATTCAAGGGAAAAGGATTCCTGATCCGCGGAAGCAAGGATGTGGAAGAACGTTATATCGGCAACAGCAACGTCTTCAAATATGAAGAACGGGATGCGTTCCTCAAGAAAAAATACAAGAGCAGAAATCCGCTGGATATTGCTAAAGAATTTTATGACAAGGTGCCGGATCTGGACGATGTGTCCAAGATGCAGTATCTGGACTTCAATATGTGGCTGCGTCAGGAGATCCTTCTGAAAGCGGACAAGATGTCCATGGCAAACTCACTGGAGCTTCGTGTTCCGTTTATGGATATCGAAGTATTCAAGACTGCCCGGACGATTCCGGCAAAATGCAAGGTCAACGATTCCAACACGAAGCTTGCGTTCCGTGCCCTTGCGGACCGTAAATTCAGCAAGAAGAGCGCGGAGAGAAAGAAACTCATGTTCCCGAGCCCGCTTCCGAACTGGATGAGAGAAGATCAGTATTACAAAATGATCAAAAAAGAATTCAAGAGCGAGACAGCAGGAAAATTCTTTAACCGTAAGAAAATTCTGCAGCTTCTGGAAGAACATAAAGAAGGAAAGGTAACCCATTCCATTCAGATCTGGGTAGTCTATACGTTCCTGATGTGGTATAAAGCATACTTTATCAATAACGGAGATCTGGACAAGATCGAGGCAGACTGCGCGCACTAAAACACAGTGAAATAAAAAATGACCGCTTCACGGCTGCAAAGGAAGATGCAGCAGGTGAAGCGGTTTTCTTTGTGATAAAACTTTTTCTTTTTCCCGTACTGGTATTATGGCCTTGGAATTGTTATCCCGAATCCGGCATTTGGATGCATCAGCGAAAAGATGACATCGATGATGAAAATGCCAAGAAAACAGATACAAAGAACCGTCCGGAATGTATCCGGAAGTTTCCGGTACCGAACGTTTAATTTCGGCGCCGCGAAATAGAGGATCACAAGCCCTCCGGTTCCAAAGAGAAGCAGCCCTTCCAGACAGACAAACCCTTTGAGATTGATGAGGGAATCCCGGTAGTCCCACCAGCGCATCTGATAGACCTTCCACAGCACGGTTCCCGTGATGAATTCCATCGTCCCGGCTGTCAGCATGGTCATCAGGAAGACCTGAAGCGGTCTTTCGGCAAAGCGGCGGAGCAGGAGGAGAATCAAAACTCCTCCGAATCCGTAAATTGGAAGCCACGGACCATAGAGGACACCACGATTTACAACAGTATGATCGATAAATACATGCAGAAGGACTTCCCAGAGCCATCCTGCAAATGAAAAGGTAAAGAAAAACAGGATGTAGGAAGAGATGGAGTACCGATGCATACTCTGCTGAATGAGCCCCGCCTTTTCTGTTGTATAAAATTCTTTTGCCATCATATATTTCTGTAACATAACTTTTCCGCCTCTCTTTCCTTTCCTGTTTATGGTTCCATTGTAAAACATAAAACCGAAGAACAACAAAAGCCACTCTTAGGATATTCGAAAGATTTTCAGGGGAAAATTAAGAAATTATGAAGATCCGTGCGATCATTTTCACGATCTTCTATGCAGATTTTGTGAAATCCCTTTTGAGGAATCCGGAAATATGTTATATTAAGGAAAGCAAAGAAAGTAACCGGAGGATATGGGTATGAAGTTTTTGAGTATTTTTGATGTGATCGGTCCGAATATGATCGGGCCTTCCAGCTCGCATACAGCAGGGGCATGTTCCATGGCGCTTCTGGCGCGCAAAATGTGTCCGGAACCGATCAAAAAGGTCGTCTTTACACTTTATGGTTCGTTTTCCAAGACGTATCATGGGCACGGGACGGACCGGGCGCTTTTAGGCGGAGTTCTTGGATTTGACACTGATGACGCCAGAATCCGCGATGCCTTTGAATGGGCCAAAAAGATGGGGGTAGAATACGAGTTTGTCATTGATGAAGAGACAAGGACAGATCATCCGAACACAGCGGATATGGATATTACCGGAGTAAACGGGCACCGTCTGTTTGTCAGAGGAGAGTCCATCGGAGGCGGCAAGATTAAGATTGTCCAGATCAACGGCATTGATGTGGAATTTACAGGCGAGTACAGTACGCTGATTGTCCGACAGATTGACAAGCCGGGCGTAGTGGCACATATTACCCAGTGTCTGAGCAGGCATGAAGTGAATATCGCGTTTATGAGACTGTTCCGCGAGGATAAAGGAGCGACCGCCTTTACAATCGTGGAGTCGGACGAGCAGATTCCGGAAGAGATTCTGGATGAAATTCACAAAAACGAGAACGTACAGGATCTGATGCTTGTACAGATGTAGGAGGAGCCAGGATGGATTTTATTTCAGGACAGACACTTCTTGAAGTGTGTGAAAAGGAACAGCTTCCGATCTCGGAAGTGATGAAACAAAGAGAGATTACCTGCGGTGGAATGCAGGAAGAAACGATCAGGGAAAAGCTTTATGAAGCACTCGGAATTATGAAGAATGCGGTGGAAGAGCCGATCAAAAATCCGAAAAAGTCGATAGGTGGTCTGATCGGAGGGGAGGCAAAGCTTGTGGCGGACCACGAGGGAGCCGCTTCTTCCGTGTGCGGCACGCCGCTGTCAAGAGCGATTGCCTACAGTATGGCGGTACTGGAAGTCAACGCCTCCATGGGACTGATCGTGGCAGCGCCTACAGCAGGATCGGCCGGTGTTCTTCCGGGTGTTCTGCTTGCCATCCGTGATACAAAGGAGGCAGATGATGAGATGCTCTTAAAAGGACTTCTCAATGCATCAGCAGTCGGCTATATTCTGATGCGCAATGCATCCGTGTCCGGAGCAGAGGCGGGCTGTCAGGCTGAGGTCGGAGCAGCATCTGCCATGGCCGCGAGCGCAGTAGTGGAGATGATGGGAGGTACACCGCAGATGTGTCTGGATGCTGCATCCATTGCGATGGCAAATCTTCTCGGCATGGTGTGCGACCCGATTGCGGGACTTGTAGAGGCACCTTGCCAGAGCAGAAACGCCATCGGAGTGGCGAACGCGCTGACCTGCGCGGAACTTGCGCTCAGTGGAGTGAAAAGTGTGATTCCGTTTGATGAGATGGCGGAGGCCATGTATCATGTAGGAAAAAGTCTTCCATTTGAACTCAGGGAGACAGCCATGGGCGGCTGTGCGGGAACACCGACCGGATGTGCGCTTGGCTGTGAGATCTGCGGCAGATAAGGAAGAGCAGGGGGGATTTTGCAGGAGAAAAGAGCGGGGGAGCATCCTCCCCCGTTTTGATTATATGGCTTTAGCCAGTTAAGCGTGATGGAGTTTTTCGTGTTCCGAAAAATGTAGGCACGCTTAACAAAAAACCACCCGCTATGCGGGTGCGCGTCGATCGTTATACACCAAAAATCACCTT